>CAZDIZ010000140.1:0-4588 GCA_964505625.1 uncultured Solibacteraceae bacterium
AGCGTGGCGAATTGGCCGGGAGCGAGTTCGACCGTCGAAGGGTAACCGAGATCGCGGCGCACGCCGTCGCCCGAAATGATGAGTGGCTGCGACCACGTGCGGCCGTGGTCTTCGCTCAGCCGGGCCTGATTGCCGAATGGCTCGCGCCGGTGCCCGTAAGACATCAGCAGGCGCCCGTCGCTCATTCGCAGCAGATGCGAGGGCAAGCCCCAGACGCCGATGGCGTGCGGTTCGGACCAAGTCTTGCCGCCGTCGCTCGATTCGCACTGTAGCGTTTCGTCGGCGTTGGCTTTGTTGTGGTTGCGGATCTGCACCAGGATGCGTTTGTCGGCGGTTTCGACGGCGTGCAGTTCGTGGTATTGATCCACGGAGTCCCCGGCGCGCACGGGCAACTCGGCCAGCCAGCGCCAGCTCAAACCATCGTCGATTGACTCGCAGACCGCGCACACTCTGCCATCGCTCCACATCTGCTTGCCGGCATAGAGCAAACGCCCGTCGCTGAGCGCGACAGGGCCGTGGGGGCTGTTCACCGGAACGCGATACGGCGCCGACCAAAGCAACCCGCCGTCGGTCGAACGCAGCATCCAGGAGCCGAGCAGACGCTTGCGTTCTTCCGGCGTGGTTCCGCGCTGCAGCGCCTGCCAATGTTCCAGTTGTTCGGCGGTCAAATCGGATGGTTTCTCCAATCTCTTCTCGTACGCCGTGGAGGTGAACGTTGTGACCAGAATCGAACCCTTGGGCGTTTCCAGTATGCCGCCATCACGATCGTCGATGGGCGTGTCCATGAGCACTTGCGGCCAACTCCACGTCCGTCCGCCGTCGCGCGAGCGCATGAACTCCACGCGGCCAAACGGGCACACATGCCGCTCGCGCCCGCCTGACCACGCGGCGATGAGTTCGCCGTTCGCGCGGCGAGCCAGGGTCGGCCAACCGAAGTAATTCTCAGGTTGGCGCGTTATCACTTCAATGGACTCAACGCGTACGTTGGGCTGAGCCGAAGCGCGCCCGGTGAAAGCGAAAATCGCGGGAGCCTGTGCCAATATCTGCCGTCGTGTAATCAAACTAGGAATGCCTCCGGAAATCTAGGATGTCACAATCGAAGGAGGGAATGGAGGGCGTGCCAACAATCGTAAGTTGGAACCCGTCGCCGCGGCCCCTATTGGCCACTGAAGGTGTCACCGTCGATCGTGTGGCCGGTGATCTTCTGGTCCGCCACGCTCGCGGCGCCCTTGGCGTTGAAGTAGATCTTCGGGATCATGCCCCCGGCGGCGTAGAAACCGCCGAAGCCGGGCTTCCGCGGAGTAACCCAGAGTTCCCATTCCTTGCAGCTAACAGCGATCTTGTATGTGTAATTGGGGTCGGTCTTGGCGGGATCGAACTTGAGTTTCGGCATGGGCCAATCGTCGGTGGATTTGGGCCCGGCAACCAGTTCGTCCATTGTGCAGGCATGCCCAGCGTGACGGCGGCAGTCGTCCTGTATGGATCCGACGGCGGCAACAAACATGAAGGCGACTTTCTCTTCGAACTTGAGCGCCAGTTCACCGCTCTTTACCTCGACGGTGACTTTTGCCTTGGTGGAGAACGGACCGGTGGCGGCGAAACTTAGCAACGCAATACCGGCCAAGGAGACAAGCATCGTCTTCACGATCTTCATAGCCTCCTCATGATACTCGAACGCGCTTGTTGGATCGGGGAGCGTAAAGGGGGAGTTTGGTCGGTGATGGGGTGGGTGGAGGGGTTCGAACCCTCGACCACTGGAACCACAATCCAGCGCTCTACCAGCTGAGCTACACCCACCGTTCAGCGGTAAACGATTCTATTCTACCAGATCCTCAAAGCCCCGCTCGGCGCCATAGTTCGTCCACGCGGGATTTTATTTCGTCCGTCATGCGGATGACGTCCGGCCAGGGCCGCGTGAAGCCCTCTTCCTTCCACTTGCGCGTGGCGTCGACGCCCATCTTCGAACCGTAGTTCGCCAGACGGCTGGCGTGGTCAAGCGAATCGACTGGCCCCAAGACGAATTCGATGTCGCGCTGCGGATCGATGTTGTTGAGCGCGCGCCAGGCCACTTCGCTCGCGTTCTGCACGTCGACGTCTTCATCCACCACCACAATCACCTTGCTGAACATCGCTTGCCCCATGCCCCAGATGGCGTGCATCAACTTGCGCGCGTGGCCGGGATAGGACTTGCGCATCGACACCAGCATCAGATTGTGGACCACGCCTTCGGCGGGCATGGCGATGTCGCGTATTTCGGGCAGTTGCAGGCGCATCAGCGGCAGGAAGATGCGTTCGATGGCCTTACCCATGTAGAAGTCCTCCATCGGCGGGCGCCCCACGATGGTCGCGGGATACACGGGCTTTTCGCGGCGCGTGACACAAGTGACGTGGAAGACCGGGTATTCGTCTTCAAGCGAATAGAAGCCCGTGTGATCGCCGAACGGCCCTTCGGTGCGCAGTTCGCCCAACTCGACGTAGCCTTCGAGCACGATCTCGGCGTGCGCGGGCACTTCCAGATCGCAGGTTTCGCACTTCACCATCTCGACCGGCTTGTTGCGCAGGAAACCCGCGATCATCATTTCATCGAGATCCGGCGGCAGCGGCAGGATGGCGGAGAACATGGTGACCGGATCGCCGCCCAGCGCCACGGCCACGTCCATACGCTTCGCCTGGCCCTGTTGTAGCATGCGTCGGTAGTGTTCGGCGCCTTGCTTGTGCGTCTGCCAGTGCATGCCGGTCGAACGCTCGTCGAACACCTGCATGCGATACATGCCGCAGTTACGCTTGCCGGTTTCCGGGTTCTTCGAAAACACCATCGGCAGCGTGATGAAACGCCCGCCGTCTTGCGGCCAACAGTGCAGCACAGGCAGATCGAGCAGCGAAAATCCGTCGCGCTGAATGACCTGCTTGACCGGACCGCTGGAAACCATCTTGGGAAAGAACGACCCCATCTCGGCGAGCTTGGGCAGCATCTTCAGTTTGCCGATCAAGCCCTCCGGCATTCGCATTTGCAGGTACTCGGAGATGCGCCCGGCCACTTCGTCCACCGAATCGACGTCGAGCGCCAGTTCCATGCGACGCGCGCTGGCGAACAGATTCATCGCCACGGGGATTGCGCTGCCCTTGGCTTTCTCGAATAGCAGAGCGGGTCCGCCGCCCTTCACCGCGCGGTCGGCGAACTCGGTCATTTCGAGCACGGGATCCACTTCGAACGGGATGCGTTTCAGTTCATGAGCCGATTCGAGCTTGCGCAGGAACTCTCCGAGATCGTTATAAGCCATATGTCGAGGCGCCTCTCTATCTACTATGATGGAATTTACACCTCTTTCGGAAAACAAGTATGGCTAATCGTGTCGCATTTGTAACGGGCGCCAGCCGCGGTATTGGCCGCGCCATTGCCCTTTCGCTCGCCGAGGCGGGCCATTCCATCGTGGTGGCTTCGCCGGAAATGGAACTGAACGAGGAAGTGGCCGCCGAGATTCGCAAGTTGCAGCCGGCGCTGGTGGTGGACCTAAACCTAACCAGTACCGAGTCCATCGCGGCGGGCTTCGAAGCGGCGATGAAGGAATTCGGGCGCATCGACGTGCTGGTCAACAACGCCGGCATCACCAAGGACGGCTTCGCGATGCGCATGAAGAAAGAAGCCTGGGACATCGTGCTGCAAATCAACCTGACCGGTTCGTTTCTGGCCGCGCAGCAGGCCATGCCCATCATGATGAAGCAGCGTTGGGGACGCATCATCAACATCGCTTCGGTGGTCGGCCAGTCCGGCAATGCCAGCCAGGCCAACTACGTCTCGTCGAAGGCCGGTGTCATCGGCCTCACCAAAGCTCTGGCGCAGGAATTGGGCGGACGCAACATCACGGTGAACGCCGTGGCGCCCGGTTTCATCGAAACCGACATGACCAAGGCCCTGCCGGCCGAAGTGCGCGAAAAGATGCTGGCGAGCGTGCCGCTGAAGCGGCCCGGAACGCCCGAAGACGTCGCCAAGGCCGTCCGCTTCCTGGCGAGCGACGATGCCGCTTACATCACCGGAGTCGTGTTGCAGGTAAACGGCGGCATGTACATGTAATCGCCGTTCCTTTGGCGAGCTTCCCGACTATAATCGGAGTTTGACGTCTCGGAGGACAGCACCGCCCCCCATTGCCATTGTCGGGTGTGGGCTGCGTCTGCCCGGCGGCGTGAACTCGCTCGACGAATTGTGGAAACTGCTCGCCGAGCATCGGGACGCGGTCACTGACAACGCCGACGAGCGCTGGGACGCCAAGTACTTCTCTGTGCCGCAGGATGAGGCCGCGCGCGGCGCGGGTCGCAACCGCCTGCAACGTCGCCTGGCCAAGCAGCAACCCGGCACCATCTACACCAAGGCCGGCGGTTTTCTGGATTCTCTCGATGAGTTCGACGCCGGCTTCTTCGGTATCGGACCGCGCGAAGCCAGCCGCATCGATCCACAGCACCGGATGCTGCTCGAAGTAGCCTGGAACGCGCTTGAAGATGCCGGCCTTTCGCCCGATGAACTCGCCGGGAAACCGGTCGGCGTGTTCGTCGGGATCTCCAGCAACGAATACATCACGCTGCAATACGACGA
>CAZDIZ010000140.1:4688-16645 GCA_964505625.1 uncultured Solibacteraceae bacterium
TTCGATGCGGCCGCCGACGGCTACGTTCGCGGCGAAGGCTGCGGCCTGTTCGTGCTGAAGCCGCTCGACCGCGCCAAAGCCGACGGCGACCGGATCTACGCGGTCATTCGCGCATCGGCCGTGAATTCCGACGGGCGCACGCAGGGCATCGCACTGCCTTCGATGGAAGCGCAGGAGAATCTGCTTCACGACGTTTACAGGAACTTTGGCATTGATCCCGCAAGCGTCTGCTACGTGGAAGCGCACGGCACCGGCACCGCAGCGGGCGATCCCATCGAGTGCGCGGCATTGGGGCATGTGCTGGGGCGCGGACGCGATCGTGGCAAGCCGTGTTACATCGGCTCGGTGAAATCGAATCTCGGACACCTGGAACCGGCATCGGGCGCGGCCGGGTTGGCGAAGGTGCTTGCCTGTCTCGCGCATCGGCGAGTGCCGGCGAATCTTCATTTCGAGACTCCGAATCCCGCAATCGCGTTCGATGAACTCGGTCTGAAAGTGGTGGCCGACGATCTGGATCTCTCTCGCGCGCGTACGCCGCTGCGCGTCGGCATCAACAGTTTCGGCTTCGGCGGCACCAATGCGCATCTGATCATCGAGGAATATCGGACGCCGAAGACGCAACCCCTTGCGGCCTCCGAGCCACGCGTGCCGCTGTTCATTTCCGCGCGCGACGAAGGTGCGTTGCGCGATCTCGCCGTTGCTTACCGGGATCTGCTGCAAGCGCCCGATACGCCCGAGATCAACACCATTGTGAGTGCCGCCGTGCTCACTCGCGCACACCTCACACATCGGCTGGCGGTCCACGGCGCATCGAACGATGAAGTCGCGAGCCGTCTCTCTGCGTGGGTGAGCGAAGGGCGCAGTGCCTGCGTCTATTCCGGCCGCCAGCAGAACCCGCCGCCGAAACTCGCTTTCGTGTTTTCCGGTAATGGCACGCAGCATTGGGCCATGGCACGGCAGTTGCTTTCAACCGACAGGAGCTTCGCCGATACGGTCGCCTTGGTGGATGCCTCTTTCCGTTCCATCGCGGGTTGGTCGATCAAGGAAGAACTGCTGCGCGGCGAAACGGACCGCCGCATGGCGAAGACTTCCATCGCGCAGCCGGCATTGTTCGCCATTCAAGTTGCGTTGTGCGGTTGGTTGGCGCGGCGCGGAGTCATGCCGAGTGCCGTTGTGGGACATAGCGTCGGTGAGATCGCCGCGGCATACGCTGCGGGTGCGCTGTCGTTGGAAACAGCGTTGCGCGTGGTGGTGGCGCGCAGCCGTGTGCAGGAAGCGATTGCGGGCCGCGGCGCAATGGCAGCGGTGGGCCTTTCGGAAAGCAACGCCGTTGGTGAACTCACGCGCTTCGCCGGTAAACTCGATATCGCGGCGGTCAACTCGCCGAACAGCGTGACCGTGAGCGGTGATGCGTGTGCGCTCGACGAACTCGTTGCCTCGCTTGAAACGCGTGGTGTATTCGCGCGCCGCCTCGACCTTGCCTATCCCTTCCACAGCCATTTCCTGGAAGGTTGCGAGACGCAGTTTCTCAAACTGGCTGGAGCCGTGTCAGCGAAAGCGAGCGATACGCTGTTCGTCTCCACCGTCACCGGGCGCGAGGAAGACGGCGCCACGCTCGACGCCGCCTACTGGGCGCGCAACCTCCGCGAACCGGTGCGCTTCGGTGATGCCATCCAGACACTGCTTGCGAGCGGCGTCGACACCTTCGTCGAGATCGGTCCGCACCCGGCGCTTGCCGCCTACATTCAGGAAACCGCGGGCGCGAAGGGGAACGATGCCACCGTCTTCACCACGTTGCATCGCAAGCGGACAGACACTGAAAGCACGCGCGATCTGCTGGCCCGGCTCTATGCCGTGGGACTGTTACCGGACCCGTGGCTCCTTATCAGCGAACGCGGACCCGCGGTGAAGTTACCGTCGTACCCTTGGCGGCGCGAGCACCACTGGAACGCACCGCGCGAAGGCGTCGTTCCGTCGACCGCCGGCAAAGCCGAACACCCGCTACTCGGTTACGCGCTCGGCGGCGCGGACCGCGCGTGGCGCGGCTCCATCGAACTTGCGTACTTGCCATATCTGGCCGATCACCTGGTCGACGGCGCGGCTGTGTTTCCGGCGGCGGCGTTCCTCGAAATGGTGCTATGGGCGGCGCACGCTCAATCCAAACGCTGGCCCGTCGAAATCGAAGACTTCGACATCGTGCGGCCGTTGGTGCTCGATGAGTCCGCGCCGGCCACGCTGCTCACTACGCTTGCGGCCGAAGATGGCGCGTTGCGCATACGCGGAAAAGCGAAGGGCGGCGAGTGGGTTCAGCACGCGGCGGGCAAGGCCAGTGCGCCGTCGAGCATAGAACCGCTTCGCGTGTCGCTTGCCGAAATCGAGCGCCGCTGTACGAAGCGCGTTTCCGGCGAGCGGCTCTACGCGATCGCGCGCGAACGCGGCCTCGACTACGGCGCGGCATTTCAGGGCGTCGAAGAAGTCCGCGCCGGTAGCAGCGAGGCGCTGGGCCGCATTCGTCCCGCGCCAGCAAACGGCTACCTGTTTCATCCCGCGGCACTCGACGCGTGTCTGCAAGTGTTGCTGGGATTGAGTGCCGGCCTGCGCGGCGTCTTTCTTCCGGTGCACGTCGACCGGTTCCGCGTGTTCGCGCCTCCGGCCGGACTCGCCTGGTGTCACGTCGCGGTTCGCTCAGCCACCGCGCGTTCGATTCTAGCTGATTTCACGCTGTTCGACGCCAACGGTACGACGCTGGCCACGATGACAGGCTTCCGGTTCCGCGCGCTGGAGGCTTCACGCAAGTCCGCGCCGGAAGCGGCATTGATCGAACACACGTGGGTCGAGTCGCCTTCGGCCGCGCCGGACGCGAACGATGACGCACCCACACAAACGGTGCTGGTGTTCACGGGCTCGCCGGTTGCGGACGAACTCGTGCGTAAACTCGAAAGCCGTGAATGCCGCGTCGTGACGGTGGATGCGAAGACCCGCGACCTGGGCGGCGTGCTGGACCGTTTGACGGAAGAAGGACGCGAATGCCAGAGCGTGGTCTACTCCGGCGATTGCAGCGGGGCAGTGCGGTTGATTCAAGCGCTGCACGGTTTGCCGTGGACCGCGCCGCCGCAGTTGTGGCTGGTGACCGAGAATGCCTGGGGCAGGAATCCGAATCCCTGGCAAGCGCCGCTCTGGGGCGTGGGACGCGTGGCGGCCAACGAGCACCCTGAACTCGCGTGCCGCATGGTGGATCTTGGTGGGTTCGCGAACGCATCGGATGCTGCCGAAGCCCTCAGCGCCGAGTTGCTCCATCCAAGCGACGAAGACGAACTGTCGTTGCGGCCCGGTTCGCGTCAGGTGAGCCGCATGATTCCATTGGAGTGGAATCAACTCCAGGCACGGTGCGACAGGAGCGCCGCGTATCGCCTGGAGTGCACACCGCGCGGTTCGCTCGACAATCTCGCTTTGGTGCACATGCCTCGACCGCGTCCGGCAGCGGGCGAAGTGCTGGTGCGCGTGCACACCGCAGGTCTCAACTTCCGCGATTGCATGTGGGCCATGGGCCTGCTGTCGCCGGAAGCGCTCGAAGGCGGTTACGCGGGTGTCTCGTTGGGTATCGAATGCGCCGGAGAAATCGAAGCGGTGGGAGACGGCGTCGCGGACTTCGCGCCCGGCGATCGCGTCATGGCCTTTGGTACCAACTGCTTTGCTTCGTACATGGTCACCGGTGCTGCCGCCGTCGCGAAAATCCCCGCGCGGCTCAGCTACGAAGAGGCGGCCACCGTCCCCACCGTGTTTCTCACCTGCTGGTACGCGCTGAAGGAAGTGGCGCGGCTCACGGCGGGTGAACGCGTGCTGATACACGGCGCGGCGGGAGGCGTTGGGCTCGCCGCCATACAGATTGCGCAACAGGCGGGCGCCGAGATCTTCGCGACGGCGGGCAACGACGAAAAGCGCGAGTATCTGCGCAGCCTCGGCGTCAAACACATCTTCGATTCGCGCTCGCTCGCTTTCGCCGACCAGATTCTGGAAGAGACCAATGGCGAAGGCGTCGACGTAGTGCTGAACTCGCTCGCCGGAGCCGCGATGGAGAAGAGCCTGAAGGTGCTGCGGCCCTTCGGACGTTTTCTCGAAATCGGCAAGCGCGATCTCTACGCCAACACGCGCGTTGGTTTGCGTGCATTCCGCAACAACGTTTCCTACACCGCCATCGATGCCGATCAACTGCTGGTGCACAAGCCCACTCTCGCGGCGCGCATGCTTGCGGAAGTGTCCGCCGAAATCGAATGTGGCGCGCTGCGCCCGTTGCCGCATGAAGTGTTTCCCGCCGCTCGCGCGGCCGAAGCGTTTCGCAAGATGCAGCAGTCGCGGCACATCGGCAAGCTGGTGCTCTCGTTCCGCGATGCGGGCGATGCCGTGCCGCGGCGCACTGATACGGCGCTCGAACTGCCGGACGACGGCACATACCTCATCTCCGGCGGGCTGAGCGGCTTCGGACTTGCCACCGCCGAATGGCTGGTTGCGCGCGGCGCTCGGCACCTTGTTCTGATGGGACGGCGAGGCGCGGCGACGCCCGGCGCGGCCGAAGCGATCGCGCGCATGGAGGAAGCCGGCGCCAAGGTGCGCGTTGCGGCTCTCGACGTCACCAATGAGGAATCGCTCGCCGCGCTCATGAGCGACTTGCGGCGCGACGGCGCGACGGTGCGCGGTGTGATCCACGCGGCCATGGTGCTGGACGACGCGAGCATCCTGGATTTCAATGAGGCGCGCTTGAACGCCGTGATGGAGCCGAAGGTCCTGGGCGCGTGGCATCTGCACCGGCAAACGCTCGACTGTCCACTCGATTTCTTTGTGATGTATTCTTCCGCCGCGGCGCTGTTCGGCAATCCGCATCAAGCTAATTACGCCGCGGGCAACCTGTTCCTGGAATCGCTTGCGCGCTTGCGAAGCGAACTTGGACTGCCCGCGCTGAGCGTCGGTTGGGGCGCGATCGACGAAGTCGGCTACCTGGAGCGCAATCCAGCGGTGAAGCAACTGCTCGAAGCCGGCGCGGGTGTGCGGCCCATGCCGCCGCGGCAGGCGTTCGAGGCGTTGGAGCGTCTGCTGCTTTCCGATGTGAACGCGGTCACGCTCGTTGAAATGGACTGGCGCAAATGGCGGGCGAACTTGCCGGGCGCGTCGCATCCGAAATACTCGGCGCTGCCGGTGGGCGACGCACCGGCGCTTGCCAAGGCCACGCCACTGCGGCAGCAACTTGCCGGACTCGACCGAGCGGCGCGCCGCGCATTTCTCATCGAGCGTGTGGCGAGTCACCTTTCGCGCATTCTGGGCTTGCCCTCTGACAAGTTCGACCCGCAGCGCTCGCTCGCTACCATGGGGCTCGACTCGCTGATGGCCGCCGAGCTACATACGATCATCGAGTCCGAAACCGGATTGGACTTGCCGATGCTGCGACTGCTGCAGCATGGCACGACGGTCAGCCTGGCGGACTTCATCCTGCACGAACTGAAAGATTAGATGAACGGCGACGCGTCCATCTTCGTCACCGGCGCCACCGGCCTGGTGGGCCGCGCGATCATCGCGCGTCTCGCAAACGCTAGTCCCGAGCGCGCGATTGTCGTCCTGACGCGACATCCGGACCGCGCTCCACGTGGAGCGCGCGTCACGGCGTTGCGAGGCGACATTACCCAGGAACATTTCGGGCTTCCGCGCCAGGACTATGAGCGGCTGGCCGGACAGATCACCGGCGTCATCCACGCCGCCGCCGACACGCGTTTCGATCTGCCGCTTGCCGCCGCACGCGAGGTCAACGTGCAAGGCACCGCGCGTGTTGTGGAATTCGCGCGGCACGCCGCGCACCTCACTCGTTTCCTGCACATCTCGACGGTGTATGTGAACGGCCTGAGGCGCGGCGAATTCCACGAAGAGCCGCTCGCGACGGGCCACGGGTACATCAACACCTATCAGCAGTCCAAGCACGAAGCCGAACAACTGGTGCTTGACGCGATACGCGACCTGCCGGCGTCCATTTACCGGCTGAGCACAATCGTGGCGGATTCGGCCTCGGGCCACGTCAGCCAGTTCAACTACTTTCATCAACTCATCCGGCATTTGCGTTCGAGCCCGCTCGAAATGATTCCGGGCGACGCGGATGTGCGTCTGGATTTGATAGACAACGATTGGGCCACGGCCGCCATCCATTGGATGTTCGAGCACCGCTTCACAGCGGGCGTTGTGCGTCACATCTGCGCCGGTCCGCAAGCGGCGCTGAGCGTGCGCGAAGCGTTTGAGCTAGGCTTGCGCGCGGTGCCCGAAGCCGCGGGCAGAGTGCCGCGCCTGGTGAGTCCGGCGGAATTCGCGCGCTATCTGGCCATGCATCCAGGGCAGGGAGTCCGTGAGCTGGGTGGAGTGCTGAGCCGTTTTCTGCCGCTGTTAAGCTTGCGAAGTCTGTATCATAACGAGCGGGCCGCCGCCGATCTGGCCGATAGCGGAATCGAGCGTCCCGATGTTCGAACGTACTTCGGCCGCGTGGTCGTCGCGTCGGTCGAAAAGGACTGGAGCACACCCGCAAGCGGGAGCTACTGATGAGACTCGCCTGGCACAACATATGGAGCGACCGCGTGCGGTTCGCTACCACGGTGCTAGGCATTGCCTTCTCCGTTTTCCTGATGATCTTCCTGGGGAGCCTGCTGGTGGGCTTCGTGCGTGCGTCGTCGAAAGTAATCGACGCGGCCAACGCCGACCTGTGGATCACCGCGCGCGGTGTTACCTGCTTCGATTTTTCCGCGCCCGTCGCGCGGCGCTTCGAACAAATGGCGCACGGCGTTCCCGGCGTAGCCGGATCGAGCCGTCTGCTGATCCGCTTCCTCCTGTACCGCAAGCCCGGAGGCAACCATCGCCTGATCGCGCTGGTGGGCGCCGATCCGCAAGTGGGCTCCGCGTTCCCGTTGCCGTTTCTTGCCGGCACGCGCGCCGTTGAACCCGACACCGTCGTGGTCGATCACGGCGATCTGGCTGCGTTGGGAATCCGTCAGTTTCCGGCCGAAGTGGAAATCAACGGACGGCGCGCCACCGTGGTGGGCGAAATCAGCGGCTTCAGTAACTTCATCGGCTGCCCTTACGTGTTCACCAGTTTCACCAACGCCGCGCGTTACGCAGGACTCACCGCCGAAGACGGAATGAACGTACTGCTGCGTGTCGCGCCCGGCTACGACTCACGCGCGGTGCAGCGCGAACTGCGAGCGCGTCTGCCGGAAGTAGACGTGTGGACGCAGGAAGAATTTTCGCGGCAGTCGCGGACCTTTTGGGTGGTCGAAACCGGCGCCGGCGGAGGCATCCTGATGGCGGCGCTGCTCGGGTTTGTCATCGGGACGGTGATCGCTTCGCAGCAGATCTACGCGACCACCATGGAGAACATCGAAGAGTTCGCCACACTGAAAGCGCTGGGTGCGTCGCGCTGGTTCATCATTCGCGTATTACTGACGCAGGCGCTCGCCAGCGGCATCGTCGGATGTCTGATTGGCGTGGCAGCGACGTTTCCATTGGTCGATGTCGCGCAGCGTTTCATCTCGTGGATTTACACGCCGTGGTGGCTGCCGCTGGTCATGGTGCCGCCGAGTCTCGCGATGTGCGCGGTAGCCGCGCTGACTTCGGTGCGCGCCGCGCTCGGAATCGATCCGGCGAGGGTGTTCCGTGCCTGAACGTTTTCTCGCCGTCGAACACGCCGCCGTCAGTTACCGCACGGGCCACGTGGTCTCGCCCGCGCTGCGCGACGTGACACTCTCATTCGAACCCGGTCAACTTACGCTGGTGATGGGGCCGTCGGGAAGCGGCAAGACTACACTGCTGAGCGTGCTCGGATGCCTGCTCACTCCCGACAACGGCACTGTCTACGTGCGCGGCGCCGATGCAACGCGCATGAGCCAGAGCGAGCGCACGCGCCTGCGCCGGGAGACCATCGGCTTCGTCTTTCAGGCATTCCGTTTGTTCCACGCGCTAACAGCGCTCGACAACGTGGCGCTGGCGGGTGAAATCGATGGGCGTCGCGCGGCGCGGCGGCAGGCGCGTGAACTCCTTGCGCGATTGGGCCTGGAAAGCAAGATGCGCCTGAAGCCGGATGAGTTGAGCGGCGGCGAAAAGCAGCGCGTCGCCATCGCCCGCGCCATGCTGCGCGATCCGGCGATCCTGCTGGCCGACGAGCCGACCAGTTCGCTCGATTCGCACGCCGGCCGTGAGATCGGCGAGATCCTGTCAGGACTAGCCGCGCGCGAAGGCCGAGCCGTCGTCGTTGTGTCGCACGATCCGCGTTGGGAAGCGTTTGCTAATCGCATTGTGGTATTGGAGGATGGACGGATAATGGCAGATCACCTGGGAGCACGTTGATGGGCTGTCGGTTCACATATCTACAGGTTGTGCTGGCCGTGCTGCTGGCAGGTTGCGCGCCCGACCGCCGTCCCGCGGCCGGCAACAATCCAACGCCCGCGGCCGAAGCCGCGCCGTCGTCGCCCAAGGTGCTCTTTGCCTGCCAGGGCCGCGTGGAAGGCCGTTCGGAAACCGTCGAGGTGGGTGCGGCGGCCGACGGCGTTGTCACCGCCGTGTATGTCGAAGAGGGACGCGAAGTGCGGCGCGGTCAAGTGGTGGCGGAAATCGGTTGCGAGGATTTGAAGGCGAGTCTTCTCGAAGCCGAAACCGCCATCGAAGCCGCACGCCAGGTGAAGGTGCGCCTGGTGCGCGGCAGCCGCGAGGAAGAACGTCTGGCCGCCGAGCAGCGCACCGTGCAGGCACGCGTCGTGTTGAAGCAGGCCGAAAGCGACCTCGCGCGGCGCAAACGTCTGGTCGAGCGCGACGACATTTCACGCGCCGATTACGATCAAGCGCAACGCGATTACGACGTCGCCGTGGCGCGTCTCAACGAAGCCATCCGCAATGAGCAATTGGTGAAGGCGTCCGCGTTGCCCGAGGAGATCGCCAAAGCCGATGCCGACATTCATACCGCCGAGCGCCGCGTCGCGACAATCTCCGAACGCATCGCCAAGTGCCGCATCACTGCTCCCATCAGCGGTACGGTGCTGCGCGTGCTGATCAAGCGAGGTGAATCGTTTTCGACGCTCACGCCGCGCCCCATCGCGCACATTGCCGACTTGAGCCTCCAGCGCGTGCGCGCCGAAGTGGACGAGCGCGACGTAGCGCGCGTGAAGGCCGGGCAGAAAGTGCTCGTGTTTCAGGAAGGCGTGCGCGACCGCGCGGTCTCGGGCACTGTCGAATCCATTTACCACACCATGGGCCGCAAACACGTCACGAGCGGCGATCCGGCGGAGAAAACCGACCGCGACGTTTTGGAAACCATGATCCTGCTCGACAAGCAGGCACCGCGCTTCCCGCTCGGGTTGCGCGTCATCGTGCAGTTCACCGAATAGCCGCAGTGTAGGATTGTGTGTATGGTTTTGGTGTTGGCTTCGCGCTCGCCGCGGCGGCAGGAGATTCTGGAACGCGCCGGTTTTCAGTTCGTCGTTCGCCCGGCGGATGTGGATGAAAGCCCCGTGGAAGGGGAAGACCCGGTCGAACACGTGCAGCGGTTGGCGCGCGAAAAAGCTCTGGCGGTTGAATGCGTCGCCGGCGAAACGGTGCTCGGCGCCGACACGGTGGTGGTGGCCGGCGGGGAAATCCTCGGTAAACCGCGCGACGCCGAGGATGCCGCGCGCATGCTGCACATGCTCAGCGGCCGTGACCATCAGGTGCTGACCGGCATCTGCCTGCGCACGCACAAACGCCACGTCGTGGATGTGGAAGCCACGCGCGTCTGGTTCCGTCCGCTCGATGAGCGCGAAGTGGATGCTTATATCGCGAGCGGCGAGCCGATGGATAAGGCTGGCGCCTACGCCATACAGGGCCTGGCGTCGAAATTCATTCCGCGCATCGAAGGCTGTTATTTCAACGTAGTGGGATTGCCCGTGGCCAAGGTGGCCGCGCATCTGGAGGAATTATGGGATCGAAGTTCACACTGACCGCATTGCTGGCTGCCACCGCTACGTTGGCCGTCGCGGGCGAGCCTTGGCGCGAGCAAGGCGTTCTGCATTTGGCGAATTCGCCGCGCACGCGGCTGCATTCGATCCCGGTTCGCGCCGTCAAGATGGGCGACGGCTTCTGGCGCGAGCGCATGCGCACCAACGTCGAACGCAGCCTACCCACCATGCTCAAGTTGCTGGAAGACCACGGCGCCATGGACAACTTCCGTCGCGTGAGCGGAACCAAGCAGGTGCCGCGGAGAGGGCCGCTCTACACCGATTCGGATGTCTACAAATGGATCGAAGCCGCGGCGCTCGTGTTGCAGAGTGAAGACCGTCCCGAGTTGCGCGCCACCGTCGACCGCCTCATTGGAGAAATTCTGGCGGCGCAGGAACCGTCAGGCTACCTGAATACCTGGTACGTGGGCGACCGCGAGAAGTTGCGCTTCAACGAAATGCGCCACGGCCACGAACTCTACTGCCTGGGGCATCTGCTGCAAGCTGCCATCGCTTACTGGCGCGCCACCGGGGACCGCCGTCTGCTGGATGGCGGCATCAAGTTCGTGGATTATCTGATTCGCGACTTCGGCCCAGGCAAACGGCCTCTGCTCACAGGTCATCCGGAACTGGAACTGGCGCTGGTAGAACTCTACCGCACCACGGGCGACCGAAGGCAACTCGAACTGGCGCGATATCTGTTGAGTGGTGTCGAACGCGAGAGGCTGAAACTCTCGAATCGCGACATCGTCTATTTGTTCAGCGGCGCGCCCTTCACCTCGCGCACCGGTTTTGAAGGCCACGCCGTGCGCGCCATGTACGCGGCAAGCGGCGCCGTGGACTACTATCTGGAAACCGGCGACGAAGCCTACTGGCGCACGCTCGAAACACTGTGGGGCGATCTGGTCACCGGCAAGATGTATCTGACCGGCGGCGTCGGCAGCCGTGCCCAAGGTGAAGCCTTCGGGCGCGCTTACGAACTGCCGAACCGCGAAGCTTACACGGAAAGCTGTGCCGCCATCGGCAACATGATGTTCAACTGGCGCATGCTGGCCGCCACCGGACAGGCCCGCTTCGCCGATGTCATCGAACGCGCGCTCTACAACGGCATCAACTCGGGGATGTCGCTCGACGGGCTGCTCTACTGCTACCGCAATCCGCTGGAAAGCGAAGGCGAGCAAATCCGCAATCCCTGGTATGAGACCACCTGCTGCCCGCCGAACCTCGAACGCACCTTTGCATCGCTGCCCGGCTATCTCTATTCGACTTCGAGCGAAGGCGTGTGGGTGCACTTCTATCACAGCTCGACGCTCGACTGGCATTTGGAGGACGGCACACCGCTACAAATCGTGCAGAACACCGAATACCCCTGGCGCGGCGAAGTATCGATAGACGTAAAGCCCGCGCGGCCAGCCGAGTTCACTGTTCTTGTCCGCATCCCCGCGTGGGCTGCGGAAGCTCGTGCGACGGTGAACGGCGTCGTGGACTCCTCGCAGTTCAAGACCGGAGAGTATGTTCGGGTGCGCCGCCAGTGGCATCCGGGCGACCGCATCGCGCTTTCCTTCTCGATGCCTGTGCGCTACACTGCGGCGCATCCCATGGTGAGCGAGAACTATGCGCGCGTTGCGGTGGAGCGCGGACCGCTCGTTTACTGCCTGGAACAGTATGAAGTGCCGGCGGGTGTGAGCGTATTCGATATGGCGCTGAAAGGCGGCGAGGAGGAGCTTCACGCCGAACATCGGCCGGAACTGCTTGGAGGCGTCTGGACCATCGACGCGCGGGCGGTTGCCGGTACCAGCCCGCTCAACCGCGCGCCGCTCTATCAAACAGCCAAAGGCACGTCCACGCGCACTCGCGAAGTAAAAGTCCGGTTGATTCCCTACTACGCCTGGGCCAATCGCGGCCAAACCGCCATGCGTGTGTGGCTGCCGCGCGCCGAGCGGCCCTAGTGGCCGGCTGAAAACGGGACAG
>CAZDIZ010000141.1:0-16596 GCA_964505625.1 uncultured Solibacteraceae bacterium
GCGCGAACGCCCGCCAAGTTCTCGACGCGGGTGCTGACTCGGTGGCCGTGATCGGGGATTTGTTTCGGAACCTCGCGCGCGTCCAACAGTGGGTGCAGGGGTTGGATCGATAGCGCCGCATCCAGGCCTCCCACCTAACGTAGAATAGTGGAATCCCACATGGTGGACCGCATTCTGCAAACCGCGCAGGAATCAACTTACGACTTCCGGAAGACCGCCTGCGCCCACGATCCCCTGAAGCATCGTTTCGAAGAGTGGGTCCTCTACTACCGTCTGAAGTGGGCCATTGCCAAGGTGCTCGGTCCACGCAGGATACTGGAGGTCGGGGTACGTTTCGGTTATTCCGCCATGGCCTTCCTGGACGCCTGTCCGGACGCGGAGTACGTGGGCATTGACGCGGATTTGGACACCTACGGCGGCTCGAAGGGTGCAATCGAATGGGCACGCCAGATCACGAACGGGTATCGGGCCGAGTTCATCGTCGGCGACTCGCAAGCGATGTCCACGTTTCCTGGCGGAGATTATAGCCTCATTCACATTGACGGCCAGCAGGACGGCGACGGAACGGTTCACGATTTCGAACTCGCCATCCGGCAGGCGGAGTGGGTGTTGGCTGACGGCTGCTATTGGACGCGAGACAATTTCCTTGCGCTGATGGAATGCCAGTTAGCAATGCGGCCATTGGTGTCCTATAGCGTGATCATCCCAGGCTACGCCGGCGAACTCCTGGTGAAGAGCTGCGACATCGAGGCCGTAGGAGACGAGGCGACGCGTAGGGGGTACACCCGCGATTACTATCTCTGTGTCTGTCCGGGCCATGAAGAATTCAAGCGGACGGCAGGGCGAACGCTTGAAGATCCGCGGGCGCGTGTGGTTGCCAGCCTTGCGCGCCTAGCTCCGAAAGGATGCGCACTGGATCTAGGCTGTGGACGCGGTGAAATCGCATTGGAGTTGGGCCGCCAGGGTTTCGATGTCAGCGCAATCGACTTTTCGAGCGACGCCCTTCGCATCGCGCAGTCGGCCATGGCAAACGAGAGCGCGGCTCCGCTCAGATGTCGCTTTCTGAAAGAGGACCTGCGCGAAGCCATCTTCTCCGAGGGGTTCGCTTTGGCGATCGCGGCTGACGTCGTCGATCAGATGACTCCGATCGAGCTTGATCGCCTCTACGCCCGAGTCGCGCGGGCGCTATCCGACGACGGACTGTTCATTGTCCGTTCCTCACCCAACGCGTGGGATATGAGATACGGCCATGCCAAAAGGCGTCGCAGTGCGCGATCCACTGGCGTGTACCTACCGGGAAATCCGCGCAACTGGTACGAGCGCTTGATGCGTGTCAATGAGCAATCGCCCAGGTCCTTGCGGAGACAATTGCGTCGGCACTTCGAGCATGTACTTGTATGGACCGTGAGCTGCAACTGCGCCGAACCCGCGAAAGGGCTACTGCACAGGTTACCGGTTAGCGAAATGCGGAATCCCGCGGATGTGATGGCAGTTGCCTCTCACGGTCCACTGGACGTTGAGCGGATCGCCGGGGTTCTTCGTACCGACGAGATGCCTGTCGTAGCGCGCGATTGCGTTCGTATCGAAGTTCCCACCCCTCCTTCGACGTTGCCATCTGGAAGCTCGACATCGATCCGAGTTCGGTTGGTCAATGCAAGCGGTTTTGAGCTCAGCAGTTGGCCGCCGCATCCGGTGCATCTGAGCTACCACTGGATAGAATGCACCACGAACCGATTCAGCGTCTTCGACGGCGCACGAACCATACTATGGCCTGTCCTTCAAGGCAGAGCGGACTGGGAGTACACAATGCGAGTTGAGGCGCCACTGAAGTCCGGCGGCTACATCTTGAGGGCCACATTGGTTCAGGAGGGGGTGCGGTGGTTCGACACGCCTCCGATTAAAGCATTCGTCGACGTTCCGGTTTTGATCCTGTAATGCCTGAAGAACACGCACACCCCACTTCGCGGCCGCCTTCTAGTACGGGTCAACAGGGCGGTTTGGTCAAAGGCCTCGGCCTGCTCGACGCTACCACGCTCGTCATGGGATCCATGATCGGCTCGGGCATCTTCATTGTGCCCGCCGATATTTCCCGGCAGGTGAATTCCCCTGGTCTCATGATTCTGACCTGGGTGGTAACTGCCGTGCTGACCATCGTCGCGGCGCTGAGCTACGGAGAACTCGCAGCGGCCATGCCCAAAGCCGGTGGGCAGTATGTCTACTTGCGCGAAGCCTTCGGGCCGATGCTTGGGTTCCTGTACGGCTGGACTCTGTTCACGGTGATTCAGACTGGAACGCTGGCTGCCGTCGCCGTAGCATTCGCCAAATTCGCTGGCGTGTTCTTTCCCGCGGTGTCCGCAAGCAACTACGTGGTTCGCGCCGGCGCATTCGGCATCAGCACGCAGCAACTGCTCGCCATCGCCGTGATCGTGCTGCTGACCTGGGTGAACACGCGTGGCATTCGCACGGGTGCCGCCGTGCAGAACACCTTCACGTTCGCCAAGACCGCCGCGCTGCTCGGGCTGATCGCCATCGGAATCGCGTTCGGGCGCAATTCATCGGCGGTGGCCGAGAACTTCGGCGGTTTCTGGCGCAACGCCGGATGGACGTGGGACGCCCTGCGGTTGACCGGCGTCGCCATGGTGGGCGCGCTGTTTTCTTCCGACGCCTGGAACAACGTCACGTTCACCTCCGGCGAGGTGCGAAATCCGCGCCGGAATCTTCCGTTGTCGCTCGCCCTGGGCGTCGGCCTGGTTTCGCTCATCTATCTGGGGACCAACTTTGTTTATCTGTACGTTCTGCCATTCGATGCAATCCAACACGCGGCGGAAGACCGCGTCGCCACCGCCGCGGCGGGCACAATCCTCGGCCCGATCGCCGTTCAGGTAATGGCGGCGGCTATCATGATTTCGACTTTCGGGTGTCTGAACGGAATGATCCTGGCCGGAGCGCGGGTGTATTACGCCATGGCGCTCGACGGGCTGTTCTTCAAGGGCGTGGCAAAGCTCCATCCTCAGCGGCACACACCGGTGGTTTCGCTTGCGGTGCAGTGCGCGTGGGCATCGCTGCTGACGCTCACAGGACGGTACAGCGACCTGCTGGACTATGTTATATTTGCAGTTTTACTTTTCTACATCCTGACCATCGCTGGGCTGTTTGTACTCAGGCATAAGCAGCCCGACATGGAACGGCCGTATCGTGCGATAGGATACCCGCTTCTGCCGCTGTTCTACATTGTGGTGGCTGGGTGTATTGAAGTACTGCTGTTGTTCTACAAGCCGGACTACACCTGGCCCGGGCTCCTGTTGGTGTTGCTGGGGTTCCCGGTGTACTTGATCTGGCGTGGAAGAGAGGTTCGGTCATCATGAGTCTGTTCGCACGCAAGCCCCTGGAGAGAATTCTCTCCGAATCCGAAGGGGGTGAACACACACTCAAGCGCACGCTCGGACCCGCCAGTCTGGTGATGCTGGGCATCGGCGCCATCATCGGAGCCGGCCTATTTTCGCTGACCGGCATCGCGGCCGCTGAAAACGCAGGCCCCGCTATCGCGCTTTCCTTCGCCATAGCCGCTATCGGGTGTGCGTTCGCGGGCATGTGCTACAGCGAATTCTCGACGATGATTCCGATCGCCGGCAGCGCTTACACCTACGCGTATTCCACCATGGGCGAGCTGCTGGCTTGGATCATCGGTTGGGATCTGGTGCTCGAATATGCCGTCGGCGCCGCGACGGTCTCCATTAGTTGGTCGGCGTACGTGGTCAGCCTGCTGCACGATTTCGGCGTTGTGCTTCCAGCGCAACTGGTCGCCTCGCCCTGGCAACCGGTGCAGATGGCGAATGGACAGACAGTCTACGGGATCATCAACCTCCCAGCGGTCGTCATCGTGGTGTTGATTTCCTTCCTTCTGATGAGGGGCATCAAGGAATCGGCCAACGTGAACGCCGTGATAGTCGTCGTGAAGGTCGCGGTGGTGTTGGTCTTCATCGCGGTAGGCGTTTGGTACATCAAGTCCGCCAACTACACACCGTTCATCCCGCCAAACACGGGCACGTTCGGCGAATACGGATGGAGCGGCATCATGCGGGCCGCGGGCGTGATCTTCTTCGCCTACATTGGGTTCGACGCCGTTTCGACCGCCGCGCAGGAGGCCAAGAAGCCGCAACGCGACATGCCCATCGGTATCATCGGCTCGCTGGTCATTTGCACGATTCTGTATGTGCTGTTCGCGTTGGTGCTGACCGGTCTGGTGCACTACACGCAGTTCCGCGGCGTGGCCGCCCCGGTGGCGTTGGCAATCGAGCAGACGCCGTTTGCGTGGCTGAAGATGGCCGTGAAGTTCGCGATTATTGCCGGGTTCACGTCGGTCATCCTGGTGATGTTGCTCGGCCAATCCCGCGTGTTCTTCTCAATGTCGCGGGACGGACTGCTGCCCAAGCTGTTTTCCGACATCCACCCGAAGTTCCGTACACCGTGGCGCTCAAACCTGCTGTTCATGGTCTTCGTGAGCTTGTTCTCGGCCTTCTCGCCCATCTCGATGGTCGGCCACATGACCAGCATCGGAACGCTGTTCGCGTTCGTAATTGTCTGCGCCGGGATTATGGTGATGCGGAAGACGCAGCCCGATCTCCCGCGGCCCTTCAAGACGCCGCTGGTGCCGCTGGTGCCAATTCTCGGAATCCTGGTTTGCTTCTCGATGATGTTCTCGCTCGGCTGGGAGAACTGGGCACGGCTGTTCGCCTGGCTGGCCCTGGGCCTGTGCATCTACTTCGGCTACAGCCGGACGCACAGTAAGCTGCGGCGGCCATCATAGGCCCATCCGGCAGATTCAGACAACCAGGCTCGGAATCCGGAGCGGTAGACGGATAGATCCGCTGCCGAACCAAGTTACGTTCTCCTGCACCGGAGCCAGTTCCAGGCTATACTCGCCGGGCAACGAAGGCGCCCGAACCAACATAGGAATACCGATCTCTTCATTCGGTCCGAGGGCCCAAGGGAGCGCAGTGCGTTCACCGTCCCACACCGCGATTTCTCCGCTCAAGTGGCGCCAATGATAACTTAGCTGCACTGGATTGGGAGGGCGGATGGGCAACGTTTCGATGCTCGCATTTCTCAGCGTCACGTATAAGCAGGTGACCTCGTTTGAAGCCAGCCTAAGCCGCTGGGTAGCGCACTTGATCGTGAGGTCCAGACCTCGCTTTAGCCGCTGGGGCTCGACGGCGCGCGCTGGTTGCTGCGGCTTCGTGGCAACCACTGTGAAGTAATTGACGCTGCGGTCCTTCCATTTCTGACTGTGGAAGCTGACTCTGCTCTGGGTAAAGCCCATCGTAGCCAGCACCCTTACAAACAGGGTGGGAGAGAACGCCCACCATGTGTCCCAGGCATGGCAGTTCGACTGCGGCAGGAAGCTCATGCAAGGAAGATGCCCAAGGCGCGCGTCGTAAGGTTCGACAATAACGATGCTCTCGCGAGCTAGCCGTGCACACTCCTCGACGATTCTAAGCGGGGTTTTGTTATGTAGCAAAACGCTGGCCATGACCGCGATGTCGAATTGGCCAATCGAGTCAGGCAAGTGATAGGCGTTCGCGAACCTCACATCGGCCCTCGACGCAACGGCGGACCGATACAACTCATAGCCCCGGCGAATACCCGCCATGTGTTCACGGTGCCGTGCTGTCTTGTTCGCCAGATCCTGGGGGAGCCCTTCGGCAAAATCCCAAAAAAACTCCCATCTGTGATCCTCGCCAGTCTCCACAGAAACAACTTCAGCGCCTTCTCGTTCCATGAAGACCGTCAAGCAGCCACTGGCCGGGCCGATTTCAAGAACCCTTTTGCCTTTCAACGGGACGTTGCCCAGATAAGTTGACTCACTCCCGCAGAGGTCCCAGAGCCCCTCCACCGCGCCCCAGCCGGGAATGTCAATGGTGTGGTAGAACTCGCACTCTTTTAGCGAGAAGTCTTGAGATCCGTACATGTTACTTCACATCTGTGTAGACACAAAAAGGGTTGGCGAATCGCCAACCCTTGCATGCTCGCCACGGAGGGCGAAGAAAAACAAACCTACCTGCGGCGCAATCTCACAGCCAAGCCAAGCAAACCAGCACCGGTCAACAGGGTCCAAAGCGTGCCCGGTTCCGGAACACCCTCGTCACGACGATTCAGGGTAATGTCATCGATCGCGGGGCCAAGCGAGATTTCATCTTGGAGAGTCTGCAGGCTCTGGAAGGTGATCTGGAAGTCGCCACCGCCCCAAACAAAGGTAGCCGACTTCTCCGTCCACATCATGTTCTCGGCAGTATTAGCACCGCTGAAAGCATACGTGGCTGGGGTATCCTGACCGGTCCACTTCAAGGCCAGCTCCGCCTGCCCAGTCTTCATGTAATTCTTCGACATCCAGAAGTTCAGATCATACGTGCCGGCAGCGAGGCCCGGAATCGACAGACTCAAAGTCCCGTTCGTGTTTCCGTTCAGGTCAATCGACCAGTTGCCGTTATGCGCCTGCCATACAGCATCCGACACCCAGTCCACGTTACCCGACGTCAATTCCCAATCCGCGATGCAGTCATCCGTACAAGTCACAATGTGCGTATATCCGATCGGCCAATAGATTTCGCTTGTTCCTTTACCCTGAGGATCGTCGTCGAACCCGGGATTCGAAATCGTAATGGGCGTCGCAAAGCCAGGAACGGCCATCGCAACAGCAATAACAAACAACGCCACTACAGCTTTCTTCATTTTTGTCTCCTCCGTGCGCGCACTCCGATGCGCTCGCCACCCCTCCATCTCGCTCGTCGACGAGATATGGGGGTGACTTCCTAGTAACTATAACCCAGCAGTTTTCGAAAAGCAACCGGCAAAAGTACTGGCGACAAAAGTACTGTCGCCTTGATGTACTTAGGTTTGCCTGGTCCCAGCCCCCCCCGCCACACAAGTTGGCGGGGCATGAAGGCGGGCACAGTTAGGAGGGACAGAAGTCGACAAACATGCCACTCACCACTGCATACAACGTAATACACTCGTATGACAAACCGTGCGTCGGTGCTCTCACTAAAACAGCGAACCTTCGCGATTCAAACTGACTAAATGAGCGAACCGGGAGTTCCGACTCCGTCGCCGTGTATTTCATTTGCTGCATCCACACTGTTGCAGGACGGGAGCACGGTGGCGCTCGAAACACGCGGGGATCGCCACGACCAGTTCGCCACATGCAACTCTCTTGCATTCATGTCTTACTGCCAAAGGAAGTTACCCTGGTTTGTCGCACGACAGGCGAAGCGGTCAACTTGTAAACCGAATACAATAGTCGCTTGACCACGATGACTTTACCCTCTGTGCGGCCTCAGCAAGGACTCGTGTGGAACTCTTAATCGGCGCTTTCGTGGGATTTGTCATTGGGCTCACCGGACTTGGCGCCGGGATCTTGATGACCCCGATTTTGATTCTGGGATTGAGGATGCCGCCTTCGGTGAGTGTCGGTGCCGCACTCATCTTTTCCACGGTTGTGAAGTTGCTTGCCGGTGGCGTGTATCTGTGGCGCGGGCAGGTATCCTGGCGGACACTTGGGGCGCTGGTGGCTGGTGGTGTTCCGGGCGCGCTCGGCGGGTCGTGGCTGCTCTATCGCGCGCACTGGAAGGGACACGAAGACACGGTTACACTGGCGCTCGGGATGCTCATCCTGCTCACCACCGCGCTCGAATGGCGGCGCGGGCGTAAGGCGCACTCGGGCGTTGCCATCGAAACCCGCCATGGGCTACTCTCTCTGCTGACCATCCCTATCGGCGCGTCGGTGGGGTTTTCGTCGGCCGGCGCCGGATCGCTCGGCACGCTCGCGCTGATGCGATTCACGTCGCTCGCTCCGGTTCAAATCGTCGGCACCGATCTTCTATTCGGCCTGGCGCTTTCCGCCACGGGCGGGCTCGCACATTTACTCAGCGGCAACGTGGACTCCGTATTCATCGCCAAATTACTGGCCGGCGGATTAATTGGAGGACTCGCCGGCGCGCGGCTCGCCAACCGGTTGCCGGGCGCGAAACTGCGGCATTGGCTGGTGATCGCGCTGGCCGCGCTTGGCTTGATCCTGGTCACGCGCAGCGCGTACGCCATCCTCCGCGTTGTATGATGGGGGATTCAAACGGGGGAAATGACACGTAGTCATCTGGCTGAACTCGAAGCCGAAGCGATCTACATAATCCGGGAAGTGGCTGCGGAATTCGCCAGACCCGTCATGCTGTATTCGATCGGCAAGGACTCTTCCGTCATGCTGCAACTGGCGCGGAAGGCGTTCCATCCGGGACGCATTCCCTTCCCGCTGCTGCATGTCGACACCACTTACAAGTTTCCGGAGATGGTCGAATTCCGCGACCGGCGCACGCGCGAGTTGGGCGTGGACCTCATCGTACACACCAATCGCAAGGCGCTCGATGCGGGCGCCAATCCCTTCGCGCTCGGCACGACCAAGTGCTGCCAACTGCTGAAGACGCAAGCGCTGCTGGATGCGCTGACCGAAGGTGGTTTCGACGCGGCATTCGGCGGAGCGCGCCGCGAAGAAGAAAAGTCCCGCGCCAAGGAGCGCGTGTTCTCCATCCGCGACAAATTCGGACAATGGGACCCGCGCAACCAGCGCCCCGAGTTGTGGAACCTGTACAACTCGCGCATCAATCCGGGCGAGAGCGTGCGTGTGTTTCCGCTGTCGAACTGGACCGAGCTCGACGTCTGGAACTACATCAAGCAGGAATCTATTCCCGTGGTTCCGCTTTACTTCGCGCGCCAACGCGAGATTGTGAACCGGGGCGGCATGCTGGTGCCGGTCTATCACAACATGCCGCTCAGCGAAGGCGAAAAAGTGGAGCTGGTGATGTGCCGCATGCGTTCGCTCGGCTGCACGTTTTGTACCGGCGCCGTGCGCTCGACGGCCACCACCATCGTGGAAATCATCGAAGAGCTGAAGCTCTCGCGACATTCCGAACGGCAGAACCGCGCCATCGATCACGATCAGGAAGGCTCCATGGAACTCAAAAAGCGGGAGGGATACTTTTGAACGCGCCAACCGGTTCCGTGGATCTTCTGCGTTTCTCCACCGCCGGCAGCGTGGACGACGGCAAGTCCACGCTGATCGGCCGCCTGCTTTACGACACCGGCTGCGTTTACGAGGACCAGTGGGCAGGCGTTTCGGCCGCGGCCAAACGGCGCAACGAGCAAGGCCTCGAATTCGCCTATCTCACCGACGGACTGCGCGCCGAACGCGAGCAAGGCATCACCATCGACGTCGCCTATCGCCACTTCGCAACGCCGCGACGCCGCTTCATCCTGGCCGACACGCCTGGCCACGAGCAGTACACACGCAACATGGCCACCGGCGCATCCACGGCCGATCTGGCCGTGATCCTGGTGGACGCGGCCAACGGCTTCGTCACGCAATCGCGCCGTCACACTTACATTGCGCATCTGCTGGGCACACCGCTGCTAGTACTGGCCGTGAACAAGATGGACCTGACCGGCTACCGCCAGGAGGTTTTCGAAGACATCAAGCGGCAGTTTCTGGAATTCGCCGGGCAGTTGGGACTGCGCGACGTCGTGGCGATTCCAGTGAGCGCCCTGGTGGGCGACAACGTCGTTCGGCGCAGCGAGCAGATGCCTTGGTACACCGGCCCGAGCCTGCTTGAGCATCTGGAAACGGTGCCGTTGCCCAGCGCCTCGGTAACCGGAGCCGCGCGCTTCCCGGTGCAGTACGTGATCTGGGCGCCGCCGTCGTTTCGCGGCTACGCCGGACAGCTGGCGTCGGGCACGTTGCACGTAGGCGATCCCGTGGTGGCGCTGCCGTCCGGACGCCACTCAAAGGTTTCGTCCATCTCGACCATCGAAGGCGAAATCGCGGAAGCCGTGCCGCGCACCGCCGTCGCCGTGCGTCTGGAAGATGAGCTCGACATCGGCCGCGGCGACATGATCGTGGGCTCCGAGCGTTTGCCCAACGTCTCGCGGCACCTGCGCGCCACGTTAGTATGGATGGACCAGCGACCGCTCGAACCCGGGCGCGCGTATCTGATCAAGCACACCACGCAGCAGGTCTACGCCACCGTCGATCGCGTGCTGCACAAAGTGGACGTCGATACGTTGACACCGCAACCGGGTGACCGGCTTTCACTGAACGAGATCGGCATGGTGGTTTTGGAATCTTACCGTCCGTTGTTCGCCGATCCGTACCGCCACAATCGCGCGACCGGAGCGTTCATCCTGATCGATCCGGCCAGCAACGCAACCGCGGCCGCCGGCATGATCGCCGACGGCGTGGATGTACCGAGCATGGCCGCGCCCGAACCAGCCAACGACGAGCAGACCGCGCCGTTCACGCTGTGGTTGCCGGGACGGCGAGACGTCGCCGTGGCGGTTCAGGCATTGCTCGAAAGCCGCGACATACGCGTGGATGTGCTCGGCGACGAAGCGGCGCGCTTCCTGCCCGAGTTGATACAGGTGCTGCACGACACCGGACGCAACCTGATCGTTGTGGCGGAAACGGCGGCGCCGGAAGCCAAGAACCGCGCGCGCACGCTTACTGGCGAGGATCATTTTGTCAGCCTGGATGAGATGACGCTGGCAGCCGACCCGGCCGAGGGCTCGGCCGCCGTCATGCAAATGCTCGGCGAGAAGGGCTGGATACCCACCGTGGCGCGGCCATCGGCGCGGCAGCGCGGCGTCACCGTGTGGTTCACGGGCTTGAGCGGCGCGGGCAAGACCACCATCTCGCGCGCGGTGGAAAACCACTTGCGCGCGGCGGGCTATCGCGTCGAGGTGTTGGACGGCGACGAGCTGCGTCACACGCTCGGCAAGGGCCTGCATTTCTCGAAGGAAGACCGCGACGAGAACATACGGCGCATCGGCTACGTGGCCAGCCTGCTCACACGCAACGGTGTGATTGTGTTGGCGTCGGTGATTTCGCCCTATCGCGAGATTCGCAACAAGGTGCGCGACGAGATCCGCCACTTCGCCGAAGTCTTCGTGAACACGCCGCTGGAAGTCTGCGAGCAGCGCGACGTGAAGGGTCTCTATCGCAAAGCGCGCGCCGGCGTCATCCGCCAATTCACCGGAATCGACGATCCATACGAAGCGCCGCTCAACCCGGAAATCGAGTGCCGCACGGCGGAAGAAACCGTCGAAGACTGCGCCGCGCGAGTGCTCGCGTGGCTGCGCACGAACGGGTATATCGCCTGAGAGGCGCGAGCGCCTGAGCGAGCGTTCGGTGCAGAGCGCTGCTCGCGACGCCATGGAGCAACAATCGTGGTTTCTGCGCGTGGCATTCCCCTGCCAATTGAAATACAATATCGCGTAATTCCATGCCCAACCTACTCCACCTGTCCGATTTGCACTTCGGGTACGACAAAGACAATACCGCCCGGGCTCAACGCGCCGAGGCTCTGGACTCGCTGGTGGTGAAGATCGGCGAACTTGCCGACGACTGGAAGCCGAAAATACTGGTGATTTCGGGCGACCTGACCTGGCAGGGCAAAGCCACCGGCTATCCGGAGCTTGGCCAATGGCTCACGGAGAAGCTGTTCCCGGCCACCGGGCTTACGCCTCAAGATTGCGTCGTCTGTCCGGGCAATCACGATATTGACCGCGAGGCCGCCGCTTGCCTCGTGGACCGGACGGAGGATGCAAAGCGAGCGGACGACCTCCTGCGACCGGAACGGTTGCCAAGGGGATTCGCACCTCCGTTTGATGCATTCGCGAACTTCGCCGGAGACTTCGGCATGCCCGCGCCAATGCTGCACGGTAGTCCGAACCGCCTCGCAGGGGTCGTGGAACTGCATGGCTTACGTTTCATCTGTGTCAATTCGGCATGGTTCTGCCGGAATAGCGCTACGGACCGCGGCCGGCTCTGGCTGGGATTGCCGCAGCTTCAATCGATGCAACTCATGCGCGAAGACAAGTACGACGAGGCTCCGGTGACGGTGGCGGTCCTGCACCACACCCAGGAATGGCTGGCCAACGCCGAATACAGCTCCTACGGCGACCGGCCTGGTAGCTGCTGCTATCTGGCGGCGCGCGCGCATTTGATTCTCTCCGGCCACACGCACGGCGCCATCGAACGATCGACACGATGCTTCGATCGTGCCCGGCTCTTCGTAGGAGGCGCCGCGTATGAAAGCTCCGCCTACCGGAACAACTTCTCCATTCTGAAGATCGATCCAACCAACCGGACAGTCGCCCGCCGCCCGTGGGAATTCGATCCGCACGTGCCGCGGTGGGAAGAGAAGGAAACGCAGGATTACTCACTGCGTATCGAAAGACGCGCACGCAGGCAGGCAGACCCAACACTCTACCTAGTGTGGTTACAGGATAAGACGCGCTTGATCGAGCTGAACCAGCTCCACATCGCGCCGGACGAGACACCTCCGCCCGAGATCGATGTCCTGTTCATCCGTCTGAAGACGGCCGCCCCGTCCCAGGAGGCGGGCATGCCAGGAAGACCCGAACCCGTCGATCTTCAGATGGCAATGCGAAACAACCGGAAGTTGGTCATCGAGGGTAAGGCGGGCTGCGGCAAAACCACGTTCGTCCGCTGGCTGGCGTGGAAGCTGTGCCGGCCCGCCGGCGTGGACGAGGAGTTCGGGTGGCTAAGAGGCTTCCCCATATGGGTGCGGATCAACGAACTCGACCAGCACATTGCCGGCAGGATGAAGCGTTCAAGCCCGGAAGATCCGGGAAGCGCGGTGGACGTCCGGTGGATCCCGCATTTCCTGGCGTCTCACGAAAGCTGGCGCCTCAGCGAGGCGTTCTTTACAGACAAGCTCCAACAACAGGACACTGTGCTGTTTCTGGACGGGCTTGACGAAGCCGCCACCGAACAGCGGCGGGTGGACATGGTGAAAATGATTCGGGCGGCGGCGGATGAGTACAGTTGCCGGATCGTGGTTACCACACGGCCGGGAGTGCACGAAGGCCGTGCAACACTCGATGGATTCGGACTTGCCTCGATCGACGACCTGGACGACGGTGGCATCGACGGGTTCCTGTGGCAATGGTGCATGTGGCTGAAACGAAAAGAGGAAGCGGCCGCAAGGGAATACTACGGCAAGGTGCGCGAGGCGGTGGCCGCGCCAGGAATCCGGCACTTGGCGGGCAACCCACTAATGCTGACGTCGCTGGCGGTGCTGCATTTCCGGCGCAAGCAGTTGCCGGAGCAGCGCGTGAAACTCTACGAGCAGATCCTGGACTGGCTGGCCGAGCAGACCGTGGAGAAGCACGACAAGTACAAGGAGTACAAGAAGGATTCACTGCTGGAACTGCTGGGCTTTCTGGCGTTGGGCATGCAGGAGTGGAAGGGCGGCCACAAGCTTTCTCTCGGCATTGGCGACGCGGCGGCCATGCTGACACCGAAGACGAGTTCCCCGGCGCCGATGCGCCAGTTACTTGAGGACCTCCAGACCGACAGTGGCATCGTGACATTGCGCGGCGGAGAGATCGCGTTCTGGCACCGCTGCTTTCAGGAATACCTGGCGGCGCGGACCATGGCGAACCTGCCCGACACCAAGATCCCTCGACGCGCGCGCAAATTACTGTACGCCGCGGAGGGAAGGGAGATGCTGCCCCTGGTGGCGGGCTGCATGGCCGAGAGCGCCAAGCAACGCCTGACCCTGCTGCTTCACGATCTGGTCCGTCACGCCTCGGCTCAGAAGCGGCTGGACCTCAAGGCGCATGCAGTGGGGGTGCTAGGCAAGATGTTGGCCGATGTGGTTCCGTTCGGGTACGCACTGAGTGGACCGGCCGAGCGGCTTTACGGAAGCCTGCGGGAGTCCGTCATGGCCATCTTCGAGAAGGGCAAGGCGCGGAGCATCGGCCTGAAGACCCGGGTGGCGGCCGCCGAGGCGCTGGATCAGGCCAGCCAGGCGAGGCTGCTCCTGCCCGGCCGCAAGGAATACTGGAGAGCGATCCGCGGTGGAAGCTATCCTATCGGCGGCGATCCGGAGGCGTACCGGAGCCGGCCGGGAGAGGTCTCTGAAATCGCGGGCTTCCGCATCGGCCGGTTTCCGGTTACGGTGCATGAGTACAACAAGTACTTGGAGGACCCCAAGGTCAAGGATCAAGTCGAGATGCCGCGGGCATGGGAAGAGCAGTGCAATCATCCCGGCCGCCCGGTGGTAGGTGTGACGTGGCGCCAGGCGCGAGACTACTGTTCGTGGGCCAAGTGCATGCTGCCCACCGAAGAGCAATGGGAGGCCGCCGCACGCGGAGCCGAAGGCCGCGTGTATCCCTGGGGAAAGGAGGAACCGGATAAGCATCGGGCGAACTGCGGCATGATGGTGGGTGCGCCCACTCCCGTGGGTCTGTTTCCTGAAGGCGACACGCCGGAAGGCGTGGCTGACATGGCAGGCAACGTGTGGGAGTGGACAAGAAGCGACTTTGATGAGAAGACGAAATGCGTGCGAGGGGCGTCCTTCAGCGTTGGAGCGAGGATCCTGCGCGCCGCCTACCGGGGCAGGGACGAGCCTGAGGTCAGTTACGTCAGCCTCGGGTTTCGGTGCGTCCGGGAATGAATTCGCTTGATGCTTTTCCCTTTTTCCTTGACCGAGGCGGAGCCTCGGTCGATTTTTTTTGAGGGTTCGGGGTTCGAAAGACTGAATGCTGCGCGAGCCAAATAGGGAAGACCACATAAACCAGGTGGTGAGGCGTGGCGATGCCTTTGGTCCACAGTTGGCATCGCGTACCCAGCACGCAGCGCGCCTGATCCGGCGTCAAGCCTTGCGCACGAGATCGTACTGATCGGCGCGTGCGAGGCGGCCCACGTCATCACCGCATAGCAGCCGGCTCGCGAGAACGCCATTCGCCAATTCACCAGAATCGACAGCCCGTAGGAAGCTCCGCTCAATCCGGAACTGGCCTGGCTGCGCGCGAACGGGTATATCGCGAAAGGGAGCGCCGCGCCTGCTACTTCGCGTCTTCGACGCTGCGCAGGATTTCCCTGGCCTCAGCTTCCTTATCTTCCGGCACGCGAATCGTCCACCAACCGATGATGTTACCGGACTCCTGGCGCGCGGCCACGTTGCGGTCCATGACGAAATACGGGATGCGGGCTTCGCGCAGAAGAGTTTCCGCCAATCCAATCGCAATCGGATTCCAGATTTCGGTCCGGATCAACACCTCGGGCACGCCGGGCCCGACCGGTTCCGGTTCGTCAAGCGAATCCACCAAAGGCACATGGCAGTCCGCGCACTCATCAAACCCCTCACGGTATTCGGCGCCACATTGCGGGCAGAGCATCTGGTAACGCCTCCCGAGCCATCGTACAACAACCTGGCGGCATGGGCCGCGGCATGCCGAAGTATACTCGTTGTTGGCCGCGCGGCCAACACGGGAGATACAAATTGAAGACCACGCTACTCGCAGTCGCGACGTTGTTTGCAGCCGGGATGTTGATCGGCGCCGAGCCTTCCCAGGAGCAAATCGCCCGATGGCGCCAGGAGGCGCGTCTTCCGGTAGTCGACTTGTCCGGCGACACCGCGCGGCAGACGGTCATCGCCGAGGGCACTCCGGAAATCTATCAGGGCCACCCGACCACCGTGCTCATGCCCGATGGCAAGACCATCTTCGCCGTGTGGTCCATCAAACACGGAGGCAAGGCAGGGCCGATGGCGCGCAGCGACGACGGCGGCAAGACCTGGACGCGGCTCGACGACCAACTGCCCGCCGGCTTCGGCAAGCACGAAAACTGTCCGAGCATCTATCGTATGACTGACCCACAGGGGCGTGATAGGTTGTGGGTCTACTCGGCGTGGATCGGCAGATTCGGAATACCGATGCCGAGAATCGTGAGCGAGGACGGCGGGCGCAGTTGGAAAGAGATGCCGCCGCTCGGCGATGCGTTCCGATGCGTGATGACGTTCAGCAGCATGGTCCGTCTGAAAGATGGTTCGTATCTGGGGATGTATCATCGAGGGCCTGTGGGCGCGGACCGCACACCTCTGGAAGTACTGCAAACGGCGACCAAGGACGGTGGACTCACGTGGTCCGAGCCGGGCGTGGTGGCCAAGGTCGAAGGCAAGAATCCGTGCGAGCCGTTCGTGTTTCGCTCACCAAACGGCCGTGAGCTGTGCTGCCTGATGCGCGAGAACGCACGCAAAAGCTACAGCCTCATGATGTTCAGCCGCGACGAAGGCAAGACCTGGAGCACGCCGGTGGATACGCCGTGGGGCCTGACCGGCGACCGCCACATGGGCGTGTACGCGAAAGACGGAAGACTCGTGATCGCCTTCCGCGACCAGGCCAAGGAATCGCCCACGCGTAACCACTTCGTGGCGTGGGTCGGAACTTACAACGACATCAAGCACCGCAAGCCGGGCCAGTACCGGATCAAGCTCCTGCACAGCTACGCAAAGGGAGACTGCGGCTATCCGGGAGTGGAACGCCTGCCCGACGGAACCATCCTCGCCACAACGTATATCAAATACTGGAACGACGCCCGAAAGCACTCCGTAGTAGCCACGCGCTTCACTCTGAAAGAAACCGACGCGCGGTGGAAGGCGGCGAACAAGTAGGGTGAACACCCCATCGCAGAAACCAAAATAATAGGGCCCGATTTTACATCTTCCTCCGCGTCCGTCGTGATAG
>CAZDIZ010000142.1:0-16333 GCA_964505625.1 uncultured Solibacteraceae bacterium
AGTTCCTTGCGGCTCTCGTGCAGCCGGGAAGTGTCTTTGTGTGAGATCCACTGCGCGCTCCAGTCCGGCGGCGCAAGCAATCCCATGCTCCAGTGCGCGGCGGCGCTCCATGGCGACGCTTTACCAGAACCGGAGTAAGCGCGCACCTTCCAGTAACATTGCTCTCGGGACTCGAGTTTCTTGCCCTTGTAGACAATCTGCGTTGTGTCGCTCGTGGCAACCTTGCCGGAATCCCACAGGTCCGCGCGATTCTTCGCGAGAAGCTGTTCGCTCGAAGCCACCAGAATCTGATACGCGGTCTGCCGCGCGCCGCGTCCTTTCGCCGTGAGCTTCCAACTCAACCTGGGCGCGGTCTCGTCGATTCCGAGCGGATTCTCCAAATACTCCACCCGCAAGTGCTCCACCTGCAATCTCGGTTCGGCCGCCAGTGTCAGTGCCGCCAACATGAACAAGGTCCCTCGTCGAATCAAAATGGTGCTCTCCTTACCTGCTCGTTTCAGACTACCGCGGCGGCCACGGTATAATCACGCTTGCCTCTGGTGATTCTGTGCTTCGGCAACGCGGACCGCGGCGACGATGCCGCGGGCGTGCTGGTCGCGCGAGCGTTGCATCTGCGGGTTTGCGATCCCACCGCGATTCTGGATCTCGACCCGAGCGCGCATGTCATACTGGTGGATACGGTGGTCACTGGTTCATCTCCAGGAACAATTCACGTGTGGGACGCGATTGCGCAACCGCTCGCCCGCGAGCCGTTTCGCTGCTCGACCCACGCGCTGGGCGTGGCCGAGGCCATCGAAATGGTGCGCGCACTGGGCCGTCTGCCTGCTCGCGTGACCATCTATGGAATCGAAGGCGCACAATTCGAGTTCGGCGCGGCACCGCTGGATGCAGTTGTTGACGCGGCGAACGAAGTGGCGCAAATCCTGTCGGCACAATGCAACGACTTCACGTAAGTCTCACCGGTGCGGTACAAGGCGTGGGTTTCCGGCCCTTTATTTATCGGCTCGCCAGCGAATTGAATCTGGGCGGTTGGGTGCTCAATTCAAGTGCGGGTCTGGTGGTGGAGGTCGAAGGCGCGCCCGAAACGCTCGACGAATTCTTGACGCGGCTCCATCGGGAGAAGCCCGCGCCGGCAGTCATCCTGACGAGTGAGACATCGCGTCTCGCTCCGGTTGGCTTCGACCGATTCGAGATTCGTTCGAGCGATGAAGCCGCCGAGAAGACCGTCGCGGTGCTGCCGGATCTGGCCACCTGCCCGGAATGCCTGCGGGAACTGCTCGATTCGCGCGACCGCCGCTACCAGTATCCGTTCACCAACTGCACGCGCTGCGGCCCGCGCTACAGCATCGTGGAGAACGTTCCTTACGACCGTCCACGCACCACCATGAAGATCTTCACGCTGTGCCGTGAATGCCGGCGTGAATATCAGGACCCGGGCGACCGCCGCTTCCACGCGCAGCCCAACGCGTGCCCGTTGTGCGGGCCGCGATTGTCCATTCCGATCGTCGAAGCCGCGCGATCGCTTCTGGAAGGGCGCATCGTGGCGTTGAAAGGCATCGGCGGGTTCCAGCTTCTGGTGGACGCGCGCAACGAGGACGCGGTGGCGCGGTTGCGCATGCTGAAGGCGCGCGAGGAAAAGCCGTTCGCGTTGATGATGCCGACGATCGAGATGGCGCGGAAGTTCTGCATCATATCCGCGGCGGAGCGCACGTTGCTCGAATCGCCCGCCGCTCCGATTGTTCTTCTCTCGCCGAGCGGCGAGCCGGGCATCGCGGCCGGTGTCGGTCGCAGTTCCCCTTACATCGGCGTGATGCTGCCGTATTCGCCGCTGCACCACCTGTTGATGCGCGAAGTGGGCATACCACTGGTGGCCACCAGCGGCAATCGCAGCGACGAGCCCATCGCCATCGCCAACGAAGAAGCGCGTGAACGATTGAAAGGCATCGCCGACGTGTTTTTGATGCACGACCGGCCGATCGCACGGCCCTGCGACGATTCAGTGGTTCGCGTGGCGCGGGGGCGCGAGATGGTTCTGCGGCGCGCTCGCGGCTACGCTCCACTGCCCGTACGCGTCGCGCAGCCGCTTGCGCCGGTGCTAGCCGTGGGCGCACACCTGAAGAACGCCGTGGCCATCGCCATCGGTCACCAGGTTTTCGTGAGCCAGCATGTGGGCGACCTCGACACGCTGGAAGCGCGCCTCGCGTTCGAGCGTGCCATTCAGGATCTGTGCCGCCTCTATCGTTTCGAACCTCGCATGGTTGCGTGCGACATGCATCCGGACTACGCGTCGAGTATCTGGGCGCGCGCGCACGGGTTGCCGGTAATCGAAGTGCAGCATCACGAAGCGCACGCCGCTTCCTGCGCGGCGGAAAACGATGTTCGCGGCGACTACCTGGCGGTGAGTTGGGACGGCACCGGCTATGGACGCGACGCGACAATTTGGGGTGGAGAGTTCTTTGCGGTGCGTGGAGGAGCCTTCGAGCGCATTGCCCACCTGCGCACGTTCCGTCTGCCGGGCGGGGAAGCCGCTGTGAAAGAAGGCTGGCGCGCGGCGGCCAGTTTGCGTTGGGAGATCGAAGGCGAGGCGGCGCTGGAGGAAACACCGTCCATCGGGCGTATGTTGAGCCGTGAGTTGAACTCACCGGTTACGAGCAGTGTGGGACGTTTGTTCGATGCCGTCGCCGCGCTCAGCGGCGTGGCTCGCGAGAGCCGTTTTGAAGGGCAGGCGGCCATGTTGCTCGAACGCGCCATCGGCTCGCTGCAAACGCGCGAGGCGTATCCGCTCGCTGGCGGCGACTGGGCGGAGTTGGTCGCGGCGGTGCTTCGCGATGTGGAAGCCAGGGTGGGCGCGGATGTGATCTCTGCCCGATTCCACAACGCGCTAGTCGCCTGGATTGTCGAGATCGCGGATGCCAGCGGCATACGGCAGGTGGTGCTGAGCGGCGGCTGCTTTCAGAATCGCTATCTTGTGGACCGCGCCGTCGAAGCACTCGAAGCACGCGGCTATACGGTATTTACGCACCAACGTGTGCCGCCCAACGACGGCGGCATCGCGCTGGGACAAGCCGTCCTGGCCTCACTTGCGGCCGGCTAGGTCCAGCAGAAACGCGTACTCGATGGCGATGTCGCGCCAGCGTTCGTAGCGCGCCGATGCTCCGCCGTGCCCCGCTTCCATTTTCGTTTTGAGCAGCAGCAGATTCTTATCCGTTTTCATGGTGCGCAGCTTCGCCACCCACTTGGTGGGTTCCCAATATTGCACCTGCGAATCGTGTAGACCGCTGGTCACAAGCAAGTTCGGGTAGGCCTGCGCTTTCACCTGATCGTAAGGCGAGTAGGACAGGATGTAATCGTAATACTTCTTGTCGTTGGGATTGCCCCACTCGTCGTACTCGCTGGTGGTGAGCGGAATGCTGTCGTCGAGCATGGTGGTGATCACATCGACAAACGGCACGTTCGCGATCACGCCCTTGAACAAGTGCGGCTTTAGATTGACTACCGCGCCCATCAGCAGTCCACCGGCGCTGCCGCCCTTGGCGAAGATCAAATCGGGCGCGGCGTACTTCTCCTTCGCCAGGTGTTCGGCCGCGGTGATGAAGTCAGTAAACGTGTTCATCTTGGTGAGCTGGCGGCCGTCTTCGTACCAGCGGCGTCCCATCTCCTGGCCACCGCGTATGTGCGCGATGGCGTACACAAAGCCGCGATCCAGCAAACTGATGACGAACGGATTGAACTCGGCATCCATGCTGATGCCGTAAGAACCATAGCCGTAGAGCAGCAGCGGACTCTTGGCGTCCTTCTTGAAGCCCTTGCGATAGACCAGCGAAATCGGGACGCGCTGCCCGTCGGAAGCCGCGGCCCACTGCCGCTCGGTGATGTAGTTGGAAGCGTCGAACCCACCCAGCACTTCCTCGCGCTTGAGCAGTTTCTTCTCCTTCGTGTCCATGTTGTAGTCGAACACCGACAGTGGAGTAGTGAGCGAAGAATAGCGGAAGCGGAACAGCGTCGTATCGAACTCGGGGTTCTCGGCGGCGTAGACCGCGTAGGCCGGTTCGCCGAAGTCGATGTAATGCTCGCTCTTACCCGACCACGGGCGCACGCGAAGTTGAATGAGAGCGTTCGAGCGCTCCTCCACCACCAGATCGTTGCGGAAGATCTCGAAATCGCCCAGCAATACGTCGTCGCGGTGGCCGATCAGTTCCTTCCAATTTGCCATTCCGGGCGACGCAACCGGCGCCTGCATCAGCCGGAAATTGCGCGCCTGATAGTTGGTGCGGATGTAGAAATGTTCCTCGAAATGGTCCACCGAATACTCATGATCGCGGCGGCGGGGCTCAACCACCTTGAACTTACCCGCCGGCGTCGAAGCATCCAGGTAGTGATACTCGCTCGCCAGCGTTTGATGCGAGCCGATCATGATGTACTTCTTCGACTTGGTCTTGAAGATGTGCAGCGAATATGTTTCGTCCTTCTCTTCGAAGACGAGCACGTCGGCCGAAGCCGGTGTTCCCAACGCGTGCCGGTAAACCTGATAGGCGCGTAGCGTCGTCGGATGCTGCTTGACGTAGAAAAGCGTCTTGTTGTCGTTGGCCCAGGCGACGTTTTCGGTGACGTTGGGGATGTTGTCTTTGAGCGTGTCGCCGGTCGAGAGGTTCTTGAAATGGATGGTGTAGAAACGGCGCCCAACCGTGTCAACCGGGTAGGCCGCGATGTCATTTCCCGACGAGATCACAGGCCGGTGCACGGAGCAGAACTTGTGGCCCTCGGCCACCTTGTTGGCGTCGACCATGATCTGCTCGGGCGCCTCCAGCGAGCCTTTCTTCCGGCAGAAAATGGGATAGTCCTTGCCTTCTTCGGTGCGTGTGTAATAGTAATAGCCATCGCGCCGGTAGGGCACCGAAATATCGGTCTGCTTGATGCGGGCCTTGAACTCAGCGAAGACTTTTTCTTCGACGTCCTTGTCGCGAGCCATCGCGGCCTCGGTGTAGGCGTTTTCGGCCTTTAAATAGGCGATGACCTCGGGGTTATCGCGGTCCTTCATCCAGAAGTAATTGTCGGTGCGCACGTGACCGTGCTTTTCGAGTTTTTGGGGTACGAGCTTGGCAACGGGTGGTTTCATGTTCGAGCCCTTATTCTGGTTGGAACAGCCGATCAAACAAACGGCCATTACGAAGAGTGCGAGGGAACGCATCGGAAGGCGACCTCCTGCTGGAAACGGCCCCACTTACACTCAGTATACACTTGGCTGTATGCGCAGATTGTTCGCTACGCTCTTGCTCGCCGCCGTGGCGGGCGCCGCTGACCGCCCGTGGCAGCAGGTGGTTGTTCCGTCCGTCAACGAAGTGGCCCGGCGGTTTGCCTCACCGCCGCCTGAATACGGCCTGACGATGTGGTGGTTCTGGAACGGGCCGATGACCGAAGCGGCCATCGACCACGACCTGACCGACATGAAGCGCCACGGGGTGAACGCGGTGCTCATTTGGCCGTACATCGGGCTGGAGATACAGTATTTGAGCCCCACATGGTTCGAGCGCGTGCGTTACGCCGTTGAGGCCGCCAAGAAGCTGGGCATGCGTGTATGGCTGGAAGACGAAGGCGGCTACCCGAGCGGATACGTCGGCGGTAAAGTGGGCCGCGACCGCCCGCACCAGCGCATGCGCGTGCTGGCGCATAAGCGCAACGAGAAAGGCGAGTGGGTGGTGGAGCCCGAATACCGCTCCGGGCCGACGCGCTATGTGCACAATCCCGGCTTCGCGAAGGACCTCACCAATCCCCTCTACGACGCGCTGAATCCGGCTGCTACGCGCGACTTCCTGGCCGATGTCCACGAACAATACAAGCGCTACGTCGGTCACGAATTCGGCAAGACCGTACTCGGTGTCATGGGCGACGAGCCTTCCTTTGCCGGCGTGCCGTACACCGACGGGATCTTCGAAGAATTCACGCGGCTGAAAGGCTACGATCCACGTCCGCATCTGGCGAAGCTGTTCGAGAAGCAGGGTGAAGACGCGCAGCGTTTCCGTGCCGACTATTGGGACGTGTGGACGCGCCTGTACCGCGACAATTTCTTCGGTTTGCAGGCTGCCTGGTGCGAGCGCGAGGGTTTGGAATCGCTCACGCATCTGTGCGGCGAAGACAACATGCCGGAACTGGTGAGCCTGAACGGCGATTTCTTCCGCTGCTTCCGCCGTGTGCAGATCCCGGGTGTGGACGCAATCTGGCGGCAGATCTGGCCCGGCAAGATTGCGGACTTCCCCAAGCTGGCGTCCTCGGCGGCGCACCAGTACGGGCGCCCGCGTGCCTTTAGCGAAGTGTTTGCCGTTTACGGGCGAGGGGTTTCGCTCGAACAGGCCAAGTGGGTGATGGACCATCACCTGGTGCGCGGCGTGAATCTGCTTCAGATGATGGAGTATCTGTCGTCCACCGAAACCTATCGCACTTACTTTCATCCGCCCGGTTGGCAGATCTCACCCGAGTGGTACACCTTTTCGCATCTGGCGAATTACATGAACCGCATGAGCTACGTGCTCTCGGTGGGCCGCCCGGCGGCCACGATCGCCGTTTATTATCCAACCACCAGCGGCTGGATGCGCGACTTCAAGCCCAACCAGACAGCGCTGCGCGTGGCGCGCGAACTACTTGAAGCACAGCGCGACTTCGACTTTGTGGATGACGATACGCTGGCCGCCACCGTGAAAGTGGAGCGCGGCGCGCTCGTGAACTTGAGCGGGCAACGCTACAACACGGTGATTGTGCCGGCCGTGGCCGTGATCACCGAAGGCGCGCTGGCGCGTCTGCGTGAATTCGCCGAAAGCGGCGGCAAGGTCATCTTCGAAGAACACACGCCCGCGCGCATCGCGGGCAGAACCTATCTCAACGCCACCGCCGGACCGGCGTCTTACGCATGGGCCGTGACCGGCGATTACAAGCCGCATCTTCCCAAGCCTTCGGTTGTCGTGGAAGGCGCCGCGGTGCCGGTATTGAAATGCCTGCATCGCAGCTTGGCCGATGGCGAAACTTACTTCCTGTTCAACGAAGGCGCGACGCCGCTCGATCTGACCATGCGCTTCGCGGGGCAGGGAACACCCGAGCTTTGGGACGGGCCCACGGCACGCCGCACGACGCCGGCCGGTTGGATGCGCGACGGCGAGTACGTACGCGTCCCGCTGACGCTCGAGCCGCGGGAAACCAAGCTCGTCATACTCACGCCCAGTGGCAACGCGCCGGTCGCGCCGCGTCTGAAGCCCACCGAGAACGCACTCACCATCGACGGCGTCTGGAATATCCAAGTCGGAGGCCAGGTTTTCGATGGCGCGCTCAAATCCTGGGCCGACTACGGCATGCCGTCCTACGTGGGCGGCTCGCGCTACCGCATCAACTTCAACGTGCCCGAGAGCTGGCTGGAAAAGCGCGACCGCATCTGGTTGGACCTCGGCAAGGCCAACTACTCGGTGCGTGTGCAGATCAATGGCGATTCGCTCGGCACGCGCGGCTGGGGACCGTTCCGCTTCCCCGCCGGCAAATTGCTGCGCGCGGGCGAAAACGAACTTGAAGTGGAAGTCCACAACACACCTGCGCCGGAACTCGCAGGCGATCCAGCGCGTCTGAAGGAAATCGAAGACAAAGGCTGGCTCAAGAATTCCTACATACGCATCTATCAGAAGTTCGACCAGGAAATGGTCATGTCCGGACTGTTCGGACCCGTGCGCCTAGTCGAATACCAGACAGTTGAACGATAATATGACTTCGGAGACAAAGCGATGAATCCCATACCTCCCAACCAACAGCAGGCGCTTGTCCAGCGCCTCATGAATTCGTGCGGTGGCGCGTATTCGCCCGACACGCGGCGCAAGTACTTCATCACCGGTCCGCAATGGGCAGGCGCCTACGAAGGCCACGCACTCTTCTACGCCAAGACGCGCGAAGGTCTCGGCTTTGAAGATGTCATCCGGCATTACGCGGAAGTCGGCGTCGGCCATTGGTGCACGCACGACAGCGATGTCATTCCCACCGAGCTGTTGGGCAAGGATGGGCAGTGGGAGATCGTCGAAAAGATCAAGAAGTCACTGGCGGCGAACGGCGTGGAGTGCTCGATGGTGACCACCGAAACGTTCTGGCACGCCGTGTGGGCCGGCAGCCCCGCCGCCGAATCGCCGGAAACGCGCGAGTACGCCAAATACCGCGTGCAGAACATGGTGAAGGTGGGCCACGAACTTGGCGCGAAATATGCCGTCTATTGGCCCGGCAACCTGGGCTATTACGTACAAGGCGCCATCGACGAAGTGCAGACGCTCAAGTGGTACGCCGAAGCGCTCAACGCGGCGTGCGAGGCCGACATCGAAACCGCCAAGAAGTACAACCGGCCCACGCTGAAGCACTGCATGGAAGCCAAGCCCTTCGAGCCGCAGGCCGAAATCCTGCTGCCGACCTCCGACGCCATGCTGGCGTTCATCGGCTCCGGTGTGCTGACGCATCCGGAGATGGTGGGATTGAATCCCGAATACCTGCATGAGCTGATGTGGGGCGGCGCGCCGCGCGCGGCACTGGCGCGGGCGTTACTGGCGGGCAAGCTGTGGCACTTCGACATCAACGACGGCTATCGCCTGAAGCACGACGTGGACATCGCCGTGGGTTTGGTGAATCCGCTGGATTGGCTCAACGTGCTGGTGCTGCTGCGCAGCCACGGCTACAACGGTCCGTTCAATCTGGACTTCAAGCCGCCGCGCACCACCAGCAACTTCGGCGTGTGGAAGATCAGCTTCCCCACCGCCGTGGACCGCTTCATCACGCTATGGGAAATGGCCGGCGAAGTGATCGCCGACCCCATCATCAAGGAAGCCACCGACGCTATGAAGGCGGGCGGCGGCGTGAAGGACCCGACCGATCCGGTGCAGGTTGTCGCCGCCAATCGCGAACTGCTGAGCTTGCACGAACTGGTTGCCCACCGCATCTTCCAGATCCTGGTGGGTCAGAACCGGGGCCGCGTTTACGCGGGCTAAGTCGTGATGGGCTCGGGCAAGCTGCCCGGCGACATCGTGATCCGGGGCAAGAACTCGATGATCTACATCCCGCTCACCACCTGCCTGGTGGTGAGCGTGGTGTTGACGTTGGTGGTGAATGTGGTCCTGCGGTTGTTCAGAAAGTAGCCCGCATGAAAAACAAACTCCTTTGTCTCGGTTTGATATGCGCATGGTGCGCGCTGGCGGCTTCTCCCGGCGGCATTTTCAACGTGATGGACTTCGGCGCCGCGGCCGACGGCAAGACCAACGATGCCGCGGCGATTCAGAAGGCCATTGACGCGTGCGCGAGTGCCGGCGGTGGCGTCGTGCTGCTGCCAGCAGGCAATTTCCTGTCCGGCAGCATCGTCTTGCGTAGCAATATGACGCTGCGCATTTCGCCCGGAGCCACACTGTGGGGTAGCCGGCGCATGGAGGACTACGCGCCGCCACACTTGATTTCCGCCAAGGATGTCGAAAACCTGACTATCGACGGCGGCGGACGCATCAACGGCAGCGGCGATGCGTTCTGGCGCGATCGTTCTGATCATCCCTATTTCCTGGGCCTGCGTCCACGTCCCTCGCCGCTGATCGAGATCGCCGACAGCCGCGAGGTGCGCATCGAGAACATCAGCATACGCAACACGCCTGGCTGGGGCATTCACCCAGTGCGCTCGGACGGCGTCGTAATTCGCGGTGTTTCGCTCATCAGTCACGTGCGTGGGCCGAACACCGACGGCATTGATGTAGATTCAAGCCGTAACGTGCGGATTGCCGATTGCTACATCGAAGGCGGTGACGATGCGATCGTGCTCAAGACCGTCCCGCACGCTGGCAAGCCGCACTGGCCCACCGAAAACGTCACTGTTACCAATTGCGTGATGACCAGCACGTCCAACTGCTTCAAGTTGGGCACCGAGAGCATCGCCGGGTTCAAAAACATCGCGATCACCAACTGCGTAATGTTCAAACTGCCGGGTGCCTTCCGCGCGCCGATCTCCGGTGTGGCCATCGAAACCGTGGACGGCGGCACGCTGGACGGCGTGGTGGCCTCGAACCTCACCATGCGCGACGTCGGCACGCCCATCTTCATCCGCTTGGGCAATCGCGGGCGCGGATTGAAGGAACCGCGTCCGGGCATCTTACAGAATGTGTCCATCTCGAACGTGGTGGCGACCGGTTCGCTGGTCACCAGTTCCATTACCGGACTGCCCGGCCACCCGGTGCGCCACGTCAGCCTGGACAACATCAACATTTCGATGAAGGGCGGCGAAAGCAAGGCCGGCGGCCTGGATGTGCCCGAGTTGCCTGAGAAGTATCCCGAAGCCTGGATGTTCGGTACGCTTCCCGCCTACGGCTTCTATGCGCGCCACGTCGAAGGGCTTGCCATGAGCAACGTGCAGGTGCGTTGGGAAGAGCCGGATGTACGTCCCGCTATGATCTTCGACGATGTTGCGGATCTGTTCCTGGACGCTTTCCACACCAGCACATACACAGGCGACGCGCCGCTGATCCGCTTGCACAACTCGGGCGACGTGCTCGTGCGCGATGCCCGCATCCCGGCCCCGGCGAGGCGATTTGCGCTTGTGAGCGGCGAACGCAGCCGCGAGATCAAGATCGGAGACGTCTTCCCGCGCGGCGCCAAACTGGTGGAGCGTGGCCGCGAAGTGGGCGCCAAGGCGATTGTCCGCTGAGCGGCGGCTACCGCGTGAGGCCGCTTATCCGCACATCGAGAAAACGAACCTTCGCCGATGTAGCCAGTAGACCCACGTCCTGCGTGGGTGCGGCGGTTGGAACGTCTGCTTCTCCAATTCGATTCCAGTTGCGGCCGTCCTTGCTCGCATAGCCGGTGAAGTGCTGCCCGCGCCGTTCCAGCTTCAGCCAATGCGGCCACGCGGTGTAGCCGTCGAGCTCGGTGTAACGGTCGATACGGCCATCTCCATCGGAGTCCCATTCAAGCGACCACCCGTTGGCTCCGGAAGCAACCAGCGCGACGTAACCGGTGGACTTGCCGGGCGCCGCCAAATCGTTGCGGAACGCCAGCCCGGCACGGCCGCCCCAGCCACTCCAGCGGCCGGGGTTTTCGAGCTTGGCCACGGCAACAGTGTCTTCGCGCGCGCCATCTTTCAGGTAGACGGTGCCGTATTCATCGTCCAGATACAGCACGGATGGCCCGTCCGCTCTTACGTAGAATCCGCTCTCAATCTGTTGGAACGTGACGGACGTGTTGGCGAACGTGCGGTACGGCGCGCTCACCGCCGCGCCGATTTCCACACTCTGCGGGGCGATATCGCCGATTGCTACCTGGTAGCGTCCCGCCGCCGGGACAGTGCGTGCGAAAGCGACGCGCCGATCTTCTCCCGCGCCCAATCGGATCTCCTCGGAGGTTTCCACCCGTCCATTGACGCGCAACGGAACCTGAACCGTTCCAGCCACGCCGATATTGCGAGCCATGACTTCGGCTTCGAACTTTCCAGGAGCGACATTGGTTACCGACAAGTTCCGGAACGTGCATCGCGGAGTTGACGGCCGCGGCTCCACTGTCAACGTCCGCGTTACCGAGCCGAGTTTCACCGGCACCGCGCCGGGCTGTTTACGGACCTGGCCGCGAAACTCCAAGGGCGCGGTTGCGCCGCGCTCTATCCAGATCCACTCCTCTGACGCCAGATCTCCGATCGCCATCCCGACCTCACCGAACCCGGCACTCCCGCGGTTGCGCGCCGTGGCCTGGACGGTGAATTCGTCGCCCGCAATAGCGCGGCTGTCGCGGGCATCCACGATGACGGGGTCGCTCAACGGCATCTCCCGCCGCCGGTCAATCACATGCTTGACGCCATCAAGCGTGAACGACGGCGTTTCGGCGGCCGGGTTCCGCGCCGTGAAGCCGTCGAATTCAATCGTCGCGACGTCTCGCGCCAGTAGCACCGGGCGGCAGTCGGACTGGCCCACTTCGATGCGCGTATTGTGGAACTCGACGCTGTTCGTCCGCGCAATGTGAAACGCGTACGCCGGCAGAATCAAGTACTCGTTCAGATTCCGGCTGGTGACGTCCGATGGCTCAACGGCGCCGGCAAACGACATACGCACATCGTTAAACACCAATGAGCCGATGGGATTCTCTTCGGTCCCGCTTACGATCACCGGCACCTTTCCTACCTGCGTGGCCGTCACGTTGTTAAGCACAATGCGTCCCACCGGCACGTTGCCGTGCGACCACGGCCTGAGCGAGAGTGGCGTGCGCACGCCCGCTATCCGCACGTTCGATATCGTCAGGTTGTCCACGATGGGACGCTCGGTGGGCGTTTCCATCCAGGGCTGCGGCCCGGATCCACACTCGTAGCGCGCGTTGAAGATGTTGATGGCGGCCTCCAGGTTCGTCCTTCCGGAGGTGCGATGCGGCGCTTCGCCCGGACCGTAGATCTGGCAATTCGCGATCATTACGTCCTCGCCGCCGATGCGGAAGCCGTTCGCCGAACTGTTGATAAGACAGCCGTTGATGATGATGTTCTTGATACGGCAGCCGGCGATGCCATCGTCGCCCGTCCAGAACTTGCAGTTGGAAATCGAAACGTGGCGCGCGCCGTACATGTGTATCCCATCCCAGCCGCCGCGCACCGAGACATGATCCAGATCCACGTCCTGGCAAAAGCGAACGTACATGGCGAAGTTGCTCGAATCCACAATGTGAAACTGGCGCAGGCTGACTGACTGGCTGTGGTCGACCAGAATCGTGTGCGGCCCGCGTATGCGCTCGTCGCCTTTGGGATTGTAGACCTTGTTGCCGTCTATGGTCCCCTCGCCGGTGATGGTTACGTTGCGTGCGTTACGAATAAGTATAAGGGCCAGAAACCAGTCGCCCGCGCCGGTCAAGGCGGACTGGTAGTCGCGCAAGTCCTTACTGCCCAGAATGGTTGCGCCCGGCGCGAGCCACAGCGTCACATTGCTACCAATCAGCAACGTTCCAGTCAGGTATTTGCCGGCCGGAACGAATACGATGCCGCCTCCTGCTTGCGAACACGTTCTGATCGTGCGGTTTAGAGCGGCTGTGTCCAGGGTCGCGCCGTCGCCGGCAGCGCCGAACTCGCGCACGTTAAACACGCCGCCGTGTGGGAGTTGGCGCGTGTCGGTCGCGCCTGCGTGCCCGGCCGAAACAGCGGCCACCAGCGTTCCGATGAGGAGTAAGCTTCGCCACATAGTCTGTTGTCCGGTCTATATAGGCTACGTGACGCCCGGGGGCATCTTCAAGCGCCGCCCCGGCAATGGTAGTATATAGGCTCGCTTGGAAGTCGGGTCCGTTGGAAGACGGCTGGCTCAGTTTATAGTATTAAGGCCTGTTACTATTCATATGTATCGGGCGATTCACCGGGGTCCTCCGGGGTTTCCGATTCCAGCACGACCGCCAAAGTGTGGAGTTCGCTCCAGGAGGACGAAATGTGTCTTGAATGTGCCATTCGCCGCGGCACTCGTATCGTGTGCCGCATGCTCCTTTTAATCGTAAGCCTTGCGGCCGCGCCGGTTTTTGGCCAGCAGGAATACGTCGGCCGTTGGGACGTTTTTGCCGGGTATAGCTTCTTGAACAGCCCTAAGGTGGACCTGTTTGACCAAGGTGTTCATCTTCAATTCGGGATGCGCAGGACCACGTGGTATTCGCTGGGTCTTGACTACAGTTACACCAAGGGCGATTTGACGCTCACCCCAGATCTGCTGCCTGACGAGCCCAAGCACAAGCTGGACGCGCAACTGAGCGCGTTGACTGCGGCCGGCTTGCTGCCAGCCAATTACGTCCTGGCGGTTCCGGTCGAGTCCAAAACGCAGACCTTCGCCGCTGGGCCGCAGCTTGCCTACCGTGGCTGGAAACCCGTCACGCCGTTTATACGGCCCTCCATGGGAGCCATCTATGAGCGTTCCTACCCACGGCCGGCCGACGCGATCGCCAAAGCCATCGTGGCCCAACTGGCGCCTTCGGGTACCAAGCGGGACTGGACGGGGTTCTACGGCATCGGCGGCGGGTTCGACTTCAACTTCACCAAGCACTTCTCACTGCGCACACAGGCCGACTTGGTGTGGGACCACCTGTTCAACGACATCCTGAAGGAAGGGCGTTGGACCGTGCGCTTCTCGGTGGGACCGGCCTTCCAATGGGGCCGGAACATGAGGAAGTGATTCTCTGGCGCGCCCGGAGAGACTCGAACTCCCGACCTACTGGTTCGAAGCCAGCCGCTCTATCCGCCTGAGCTACGGGCGCGCACTGCTAATATTATACAGACGATGTCTGGCTCGCAGCGCGAAACGGAAATAAAGGTGCGCGTGGATGCGCGCGCGGCGCGCAGGTTGCTTCAGCGCCTCGGCTTCCGCGTAAAACGGCGCCGCGTGTTCGAATCCAACATTATCTACGACACTTCCGATCTTGGGCTGCGGCGCCAGGGCCGTCTGTTGCGCTTGCGCCGCGCCGGCGATCGAGTCACGCTCACGGTCAAAGGCCCCGCCGATAGCGGCAAACACAAGAGCCGCGAAGAACTGGAATGCCGTGTTCCAGACTTTGACTTATTCGATCGAATTATTCGAGAAATCGGCTTTAATCCGGTTTTTCGGTATGAAAAATATCGAACTGAGTACGCGTCGGCCGAGGGTACTGGTACTGTGATGCTCGACGTAACCCCCATCGGCGATTTCCTCGAACTAGAAGGCGCTCCGGAGTGGATCGATGACACGGCGCGGCGTCTGGGCTTTAGCGAAAGTGCTTACATTACGGCCAGTTACGCGGCCTTGCATGCGGAACACTGCCGCGCTTCAGGCAGCGCTTGGTGCGACATGGTGTTCGCGGACCGCAGGCGCCGCTGAGCCTCTCCCCGGCGTACTATTCCGGTGTCGCAGTTACGTACTGGAGATGATGGAAATAATCACCTTAGTACTACTAAATTCCCTTGCGGCTGTGGAATATGGATGATATTCTCACCTTGAGAACGGGTCGCAGATAGTGTGGAGCATATGGCCGTGACACCGTCATATCGATCGGAGGAAGAACAGCTCGCATGATATCCAGCATCTTCATCCTCATCTTCTCCGCCGTTCTGTTCGTCTACTGGTTTCGCTATACCTGTGTGTTGATGCTGCGGTCGAAGACTCCGCAGGACTACTCAGCGCGGGTAGTGGAGGCGAACCAGTTGAGCTACCCGTCCGTGGAGTTGCGTCTAAGTGAGGAAGGCTGGGATAGGGAACTGGGACAGTTAGTACTGTCTTTGAAGCGGGACTACCGTTTGCTGTCCTATCTCCTAAAACATGCCGCAGGCATGGAGATCGGTGGATCCACACTGGAACATGGAATGCTCATGGTCGATTTCCGGATCATGCAGTGCTGGTGCAAAGTTAGCCGATACTTCTCCCCGGCGTTGTCCAGGGCGGCCCTGCAGGAAATGGCCCAAGTGCTTCACAACTTCGCCAACACCATGGGCGAGCGTGTAGCGACAACGGTGGACTAATCTCGTCGGAGGGCGCTCTGCTACCAGCGTCCTCCGGCAGTTGTTCCTTCCTCTGGTAGTGCCCCTTCTCCTTTGAGTTCTCCTTCGGCCCTCCAGTAGACTAGTTCTGACTATGAGATTCCGTCTTGTTCTTTCGGCTCTTTTCGCGTGTACGCTCGCCTTCGCCGGCGACTATGAAGTGGTCGCCTACTACTTTCCGAACTATCATCCGGACCAGAAGAACCAAGCGCGCTACGGCAAAGGCTGGACGGAGTGGGAGTTGGTGAAGACCGCGCGTCCGCGTTTCGCCGCGCACCAGCAGCCTAAAGTGCCCACCTGGGGATATACGGATGAATCCGACCCCAAGGCGATGCGGCAGAAGATTGACGCCGCAGCCGATCACGGCATTACCTGTTTTCTCTACGATTGGTATTGGCACGAAACGGGGCCATTTCTCGACCGTGGTCTTGAAAAAGGATTTCTACGAGCCGCCAATCGTGGACGTCTCAAGTTCGCCCTCATGTGGGCAAATCACGATTGGGTGGAGTTGTTTCGAGCCAAGGCCGACGGTTCACGCCCGTTGCATTATCCCGGCGCGGTGTCGCGCGAGACCTTCCGTAAGTTGACCGATCACGCCATACGTCACTATTTCTCACAAACGAATTACTGGCGCATCGACGGCAAGCCCTATTTTTCGATCTATGAGCTGATGACGTTCGTGAAGGGGATGGGAGGCCTGGTCGAAGCGCGCGAGGCGCTGCTGGACTTCCAGGCGCGGGCACGCAAGGCCGGATTGGCTGGCGTGCACCTGAACGCGGTCGATTGGGGCGTAAAGCCGAAAGGCGTGGCCAAGGATTTCGACGAAATGATCTCGACGTTGGG
>CAZDIZ010000143.1:0-4661 GCA_964505625.1 uncultured Solibacteraceae bacterium
TCCACAACTCGCTGTCGGGACGCATCAGCAAACCGTTGCGCGAGCGAACGTAGACGATCCAACGCCCGTCGGGCGATACCTTCGGAAAGCTGTTACTCATCCCGTTGGCTGAAGCGCCCGCGATGGGCGCGGCAACGCCGCCGCGGCCTTCGTTGAACGGGACGCGATACAGGTCGTAGCGAATCTGCAGTTCGTTCGGATCGTTGGCGCGTTCGGCTGGTGTCGCGCCTTCGGGGTTCGGATCGCGCGCCTCGGCGCGGGCGAACACCACGTACTTGCCGTCAGGGCTCCACACGCCGCCCATCTGTACATAACGGCGGTCGTCGGCACCCGGCAAAGGCTTCAGCACTCCCGTCGAACGGCTGTACCAGCACAGCAGGCCGCGCGTGGGATAGAAGACCTGCAGGAATTTGTAATCCTTGAAATTGGCGACGTAGTAGTTGCTGGGAGGCTCGGCCGGATCGTTGCTGTCGATCGCCGCCGGGTTCACCGTGGTGGCCACGTAGCGGCCGTCGGGAGAAACCTGCGACATGAACCCGACGCGAATAGCGCCCTTCAGGCGGCCTTCCGCCGTGCTCCACTGCACGATGTTCTCGTCGCGTATTTCCATGCGCGGCGTGACGGGCACCATCATGTAACGGCCCTTGTTGTTGCGCAGCCCGTCGAAGTCCATGCCCATGGTCTTGCCGTCGGCGGAAAACGAATGGCAGTTCGCGCACACCGGCACGTTCTCCATCACCACACGCCCGCTGGGTTCGCCGACGTTGCGCACGCGCCACATGATGAGCGGCACCGCGGCGGCAGACAGAGGCTTGATGACGCCCTTCTTCAGCTCCGAGGGCATCAGAGGAACGTCGCGGTAGAAGATCGGTGCGCCGACTGGATCGGTGGAAGTGCGTATGCGAACGCTCCCGCGCGAGACTTCAACGCCCGGCGCCGCGCCGTCGATGCCGGTAATCACGACCGTAGCCGCGCCGCGTTTTGAACGTGTCTTGATCGTCTCCCACGTGGCTTTGTCCGGAGTCCAAGTGTGCGCAGCCAACTGCCGCGCGCTGAGGCGTGGCGGTTCGTTGGTGTCCGCCACGCAGTCCGGATCGATTTCGCCGACGCGAGGCCGCGGACCGCGCGAGATGGCCGCAATGCCCGGCAGTCCGTCGGCAAACGAGATAGCGATACGCCACGTTCTGGCGGTCTTCGACATATCGCGCCATTCAAACACCGGCGGAATGATCTCCGGCGGAAAGATGGCGCCATCAGCCGGGTAGTCGATCACAACGCGCGCCGGCGGCACAGCCTGCGCGATAGCCACGGCGGCAAGAACAAGTATGACGATGCGGTGAAACCCCACCACACTACCAGTATCGCGTGAGCCGGACGCGAGCCGGAGTGGGCATTTGAGGTTGCACTATACTTGGCTACGATGCTGCCACGGTCCCAGATGTGCGGTCTGCTCCTCTCTCTTTCAGCATTCGTTTGCTTCGCCCAATCCGGTCCAGCGCCGGCCGCCAGCGCTCTCCAGCAAGCCGAGAAAGCTCTCTTCGCCGCGCGGTACAAGGTCGCGGCTGAGCTGTACACGGAAATTCTCAAGAAAGACCCCTCGCAATCGGACGCGCATTGCGGTTTGGTCCGCGCGTTGATTGAAGATCATCGCAGCAAGGAGGCATACGCCGCGGCCGAGGAAGCAATTCGTAGGAATCCGGAATCCGCGGGAGCGCTCACGGCCGCAGGACTGGCCGCCTACCGCGCCGCCGAGCTATCCAAAGCGGAACAGTATTTCAACGCGGCGCGCCGGATCGCGCCTGGACACCCCGGCGCGCTCATGGGGTTGGCCGGTCTCAATGCCGCCTTTTCCCGGTACAAGACTGCGCGCGAGCTCGCGTTGGCCGCGTATGATCGCTCGCCCGGGGATCCTGATCTGATCATCGCCTACGCCAACACGCTGCACGGTGCCGCGCACGTCGCCGCGCTTCAGAAAGTGCTGGCGATTCTCGATCCGGATACCAAGGAGGCGCACGACCTGCGAGCGCATGTGGCAAACGATCTCGCAATCGGTGATCGAAAATTGCGCCGATTGCTGACCCCGTACCAAGCGGGCAAGGTCAAACTATTTCGCATTATGAACGGCCCAACGCATTTCTGGGCAGTGGGTGTTCGCGTCCGTCTCAACCAAAAGGAATCCGCGCAATTACTGCTGGATACGGGAGCATCTGGAATCGCCGTGTCTCCGAAGCTGGCTGAACGCGCCGGGTTGGAGCGGTTAGGAGATCAGGCCACCGATGCGAGGGGAATCGGAGACGAGAACCCTCGATCATCTCACGGATACCTGGCGCAAGAAGTCCAAATGGGCGACGTCAAGTTTGCGAACTACCCGATCTCGGTGTTCCGCACGGCGAAGTCCGCGGACTACGACGGTTTGATTGGCGCCGACGTTTTCCGGCGGTTCGTTGTGACCATCGACTTCCCCCGGCTGGAACTCTTGCTCGCTCCGCGGCCCGTTGACGCCACGCCCTCCGATGAACCACGGGACGCTGCGCCAGCAGCGGCGGGCTTTCACCGCGCGGTCCGGTTCGGCAATCACTTGACCGTCTATACGTTCATCAACGATGGCCCGGCCACGCTCTTCTTGATCGATTCCGGAGCGAGCAGCAACCTGATCGATACCGAGATCGGACGGCGATCAGTGAAAGTCCACCGGCAGGATGATGTCCACCTCACCGGCGTACAGGGCAAGGTGAAGCAGACTTCGTACTCGGATCACGCCAAGATTGTCTTCGCCGGTTTTCGTCAGGACAATCCCAGCCTCTGGGCAATCAGTTTGGAGAAAGTGAGCGACTCACTGGGAGCGGCGCTGGGAGGTATCCTGGGCATGCCGGTGCTTCGTCAAATGAAGTTGACCATCGATTACCATGAAGGCACGGTGCGCTTTGAATACGTGAAGGATCCGACAGGCGTATTCGCACACCACTAGAACCATGACGGGAGTGCGGCTCGACAAATGGCTTTGGGCGGCGCGTTTTTACAAGACGCGGTCGCTTGCTTCGCGCGCCTGCGATCTGGGCCGCGTGGAGCGCAACGGGATGCGTGTCAAACCGGCGCACGATGTCCGCGTTGGCGATCAACTGAAGATCGAAAACGACTCGGGCTGCTTTGTGTTGGACGTGCTCGCGGTGAGCGACATGCGCGGACCCGCCGCCGTCGCGCAAACGCTCTACGCGGAAACCGCCGCCAGCAAAGAGCTGCGGCTCAAGACGGCCGAGGAGCGTAAGGCCATGTCGCTGTTCGACGGCCCGCGCCTGGGCCGCCCCTCCAAACGCGATCGCCGCGACATGGACCGTTTCCGCGGCCGAAGGTGAGGTTCGTATGGCGCGCGCGTGGCTTGCCGCAATCGTCGTTCTTGCTTGTGAGGTTGCCTGTGCGCAGACGCCCGAGTGGAAGCTGAGCCATCAGGAGAAGCCCGGCAACGTGCTGGCGCACTTCCCTTTGCAGGTTGGCAACCGCTGGATCTATGAGACCACTTACTACACCGGCGACCCCGACAAGCCGCACGTCGATCGCTGGAGCTGGGAGGTTCGCGTCACCAGGCATGCGAAGGTCCCCGAAGGTCTTGTAGTCGCCCGCGAGGCCCACGTGCTTGAAGGAACTCCGCGCATACATGGCGGCGCGGCGGCGCTGTGGTATCTGGTGACGAATGGCTACGTGTACGAGCTCGACGCCACGGCTTGGAACGAGGAAGCCCAAGCGCTACATCCCGACTTCACACGAAGAACACGCGCCGGCGAACTCACTCCCGCGTTCTTCTTTCCGATGCGCGTGGGCTTGTGGTGGGCCGAGAAGGAACGCGAGCAAGCCGATCTTCGCGACCTGAAGAAGCGCAAGGAAGCGCCCAGCGGTTTCTATCACTGGCAGGTGGCTGCCCAAGGCGGCGCCGGCCATTGCGCCTGCATGAAAGTCGCCGCGGACGCTTTTGATCTGCTCTACTTCACCGCGGGCGGACCGTACGAAGTCTTTTTCCAGGACGGCGCCGGCGTGGTTGGCAAGTGGAACCGCCACAGCGGTATGTATTGGGAAGAACGCACCGTTCTGACGCGATTCATTCCGGCCGCCGGGCGCGCGACGAAATAGCGGCGCTCACAAGTTGCGTAGGGTCCACGCGTCGATGCGATCCAGCGCCTCGGCGATCTTCTCAATCGAATTGGCGATCGAAAAGCGCACGTACCCTTCGCCATGCGCACCGAATGCGGTGCCGGACAGCAGAGCCACGCCCGCGTCTTCGAGCAGCGCGTCAGCCAGCGCCTTCGACGGCCAACCGGTTTCGGTGATGTTGGCGAGCGCATAGAACGCGCCGTGCGGAGGAATGCAACTGAAGCCTTTGATCCGGTTGATGCGCTCGATGAAGAAGTCGCGCCGCTCGCGGAAGGCTTCGCGCATCACGCCCACGGCCGATTGATCGCCTTGCAGCGCTTCGATCGCCGCCATCTGCGAAAACGTCGCCGTGCAGGAGTGGCAGTTGGTGGCCAACCGTGCGATCTTCACCGCCAGGTCCGGCCGCATGACGCCGTAGCCCAAACGCCAGCCGGTCATGGCGTAGGTTTTCGAAAAGCCGTCCAGCAGAATGGTGCGTTCCTTGAAACCCGGCCGCGAAATGATGGAGTGATGGTGCC
>CAZDIZ010000143.1:4761-11795 GCA_964505625.1 uncultured Solibacteraceae bacterium
AGCAGAATGGTGCGTTCCTTGAAACCCGGCCGCGAAATGATGGAGTGATGGTGCCCTTCGAAGATCAGGTGATTGTAGATCTCGTCGCTCAACACCATGATGTCGCGATCGCCGATGGCTTGCTCCAGATCGCGCACGTCCGAGGCCGTCATCACCGCGCCGGTGGGATTGTGCGGCGAATTGACGATGATCAAGCGCGTGCGGCCGGTGATGAGACTGCGCAGTTCGCTCATGTCGGGCCGGAACTCGCGCTCCTCGCGCAGAGGCAGCGGCACCGCCCGCGCGCCCACGAACTCGATCATGGATTGATAAATGGGAAAGCCGGGATCGGGGAAGATCACCTCGTCGCCAGGATCGGCCAGCGCGAGCATGGTGAAGAAGATGATCGGTTTGCCGCCCGGGACCACCACCACTTCGTCGGGCGAAACATGCACGCCGCGCGTCGAGGCGACCTCGCGCGCGATGGCCTCGCGCAGTTCCGGCACTCCGGCCGCCGGGTTGTAGTGCGTGTGGCCGTGATGCAGTGCATCCACGGCGGCATCGACGATGTTCGGCGGCGTATCGAAATCGGGTTCGCCGATCTCCAGGTGGATGATGTCTCTACCCTGCCGCTCCAACGCCCTGGCTCTTACCAGGACTTCAAACGCCGTTTCCGTACCCAACTTCGACATCCGCTGGGCCAGACGCAATTCCGCCACCGCGACCGCCATAGAACGCTCCGAGTGTAGGATACTGTTGCCGGGGCCGGGATTTGAATCCCGATTTGACGGTCCTTTTGGAGATACGCCGAACAAACAGGGCGGCGCGAAGCTACTTGCTTAACGAACGGAAGGTGAACGCGATGGCAGCGGAAGAGCGGTTGCTCGACAGTATCGGCTGGAACATTCTGGACGAATTGCAGCGCGACGCGCGCGTCTCGTATGCGGAGTTGGGGCGCCGCGTGGGACTCTCGACGCCCGCGGCGGCTGAGCGCGTCAAACGCATGGAGGACGCCGGCATTATCACCGGCTACCACGCCGCGGTCGGCGTGCGAAAGGTCGGCTTCCTGGTATCGGCGTTCATCCGTGTCACCGTTTCCGGCGACGAACGCACCGCGCGCCGTCTGTCGACCACGGTGATGCAGATTCCGGAGGTCCGCGAATGCCACCGCATCACCGGCGACTGCGCTTTTCTACTGCGCGCCGACCTTCAATCGGTCGAACATCTGGAGAGGCTAATCGATCGTCTTACTTCCTTCGGAATGACTTCGACGTCCATCGTGCTTTCTTCGCCGATGGCTCCGCGTGCGCTCGCCGCGCCCGCGCCGGACGGGTCGAAGAAGCGGCCTCCGAAAAACGGCCCTTAGCGCGATGCGCGGCGGGATCCACGGCCTTCGGCTCAGGCAGATCGGCCGGCACCTCGCGTTTGACGAGCCGGATCTTCAAGTCGCGCTCGATTTTCTTGATGTCGCCGCGCTCGGCGGGCGTGGCGAAGGTGGACGCGGTTCCGCGCGCGCCGGCACGTCCGGTGCGTCCCACACGATGTATGAAGTCCTCGGACACCTGCGGTAGATCATAGTTCACTACCTGCGCGATGTTGTCCACGTGTATGCCGCGCGCAGCCACGTCGGTGGCCACCAGCACGCGATAGGCGCCGCTCTTGAACCCGTTCAAGGCCTGGTTGCGCTGGCCCTGTGTGCGTTCGCCGTGTATGCGCGCCGCCGACAGGCCGAAACGGCCCAGACTCTTGGCCAGGCGGTCGGCTCCGTGCCGCGTCCGCGTGAAAACCAGGAAGGCTCCGGGGTCATCCGCCATCAGTCGCGCCAGCAGATTCTGCTTGCGGTTCTGCTCGACTTCATACACGTGCAGGTCCACCTGCTCCACCGGCTTCGTGATCGTCCCAATGGAAACGCGCACCGGGTTGCGCACGTGCGCCTCAATGAGGTGCGCCACCGATTTTTCGATCGTGGCCGAAAACAGCAGCGTCTGCCGCGAGGTGGGCAACTGCTTCAGGATCATCCGGATCGAAGGCAGAAACCCCATGTCGAGCATGCGGTCGGCTTCGTCCAGCACGACCATTCGCGTGCCGCCCAAGTCCACCAGTTTGCGCTCCAGAAAGTCGCACAAACGGCCGGGTGTGGCTATCATGACCTGCGCACCGCGGCGAATATTGCGGAGTTGGCGGCCCTCATCGACGCCGCCTACTACAACTGTAGATTTAATGCCGGTTCCGGCCGCGAGCTTGGTGAAAGTGTCGTCGATCTGCATGGCCAACTCGCGAGTCGGGCTCAGTACCATGACCCGGGCTGCCCGGTCTGGGTTCCCGGTCAAGGATTCGAGTAGCGGCAGCGCGAAGCCCAGCGTCTTGCCGGTTCCTGTCTGCGCCGTGGCGACGACGTCGTGGCCGGCCAAAGCCGGCGGAATAGCCCGCGCTTGCACGGGCGTAGGTTTGACAAAGCCGTGCTTTGCCAGATTGCTCCGCAGAACGGAGCACAAGTTGAGTTCTGAAAAGTTGTTCATTCTTAATTGCTTAGCTTGCAAAATGCGGGGGACTGCCTTGGGACTACAGAGGAAGGAAGGCATCCGCCGGACGGCTCGCCGCTAGACGGATGCCCGACCGGAATTCACATCAGGAGTCTTGAAGTTGTTCGGAGCCGACGGCTTGTTCCAGATTCGCCGGTTCGGCTGTAAACTCGTCCGGACTTTGGACTGCATGCTTACGTTCTAGGCGCCTGGCGCGCTTCTCTTCCTGCTTTTCCTTGCGCTGTTGTTCCTTCTGCCGCTTCTTGAACGACTGTGGTCCGCGTCCAGCCATACTTCCTCCTAGTAGTGAAATTTCAATTGGCCGTCCGAGGCGGACGGCCCCTCTATTGCGGCTCCTAAAACCGCTGTTTGTGTGCTGAGTCCGCCTACCAGCGCGGTCCGCGACCGCCGCCGGAGCCACCGCGTCCGCGGCCACCGCCGCCGCCGAAACCGCCGCGACCACCGCCGCCACCGCCGGTCGGCTTGGGACGAGCTTCGTTGACGTTCAGTGTGCGCCCGTTCAGGTCGGTGCCGTTGAGCTGCGCAATGGCGTTCTCGGCATCTTTCCGTTCGGTCATTTCGACGAAGGCAAAACCGCGAGGCTGCCCAGTGTCGCGATCGGTGACGATGGTGACGCGCTCGACCGCCCCGTAGGCTGCGAATGCCGCGTGGAGGTCTTCCTGCGTTGTTTGGTAACTGAGGTTACCCACAAAGATGTTGGTCATGGTTTGACCTTTCCAGTTGAATTTGTCCTTGTCAGACCACACTGCGGGTGTGAGTGAATTGCGGCCGGAAGGCGCTCGTCGAAAATGAAGAGGCGGGCAAAGACATCTTAAGAATACCACCGAATTCAAGAAAAACCTATCCCACCATTTCCTATCGGGGTTCAGTCTGGCCGCACCGGGGGCGCCGACGCCCGGTTTGTGGTAGCTTACCTCGCATGGAGAGAGTTTGTTTTTTACTGAAAGTGAAAGCCGACCGGCTTCCGGAATACAAGGAGCGGCACAAAGCCGTATGGCCCGAGATGCTCGACGCACTCCGCGAAACGGGCTGGCACAACTACTCGCTTTTCTTGCGCGAGGACGGCCTGCTGGTTGGGTATTTCGAAACGCCCAGCCTTGAAAAAGCCGTGGCCGGCATGCAAACCAAGGAAGTCAATCAACGCTGGCAGGCACAAATGGCTCCGTTTTTCGAAAACATCGAAGGCAAAGCACCCGATACCGGCTTCCTGCGGCTGGAGCAGGTCTTCTACTTGGCGTAATAGCCGTAGGTCTCGATTTCGTCCCACATGGCCAGCGCATTTTCGAGCTTCACGGCCGGGTGGATTTCCGTGCTGGACCCGAGCCATAGGCGGCCGTTCGCGCCGGCTTCGTCGATGGACTTGCGCACCTGTGCACGCACTTGCTCGGGCGTGGCGTAAGGCAGTAGTTGGCTGGCGTCGGTGCCGCCCATGAGAATCCAGTCCGGGTAGCTCTTGCGCACGTCGCCCACATACATTTTCGACAACGGCTCGAGCGGGTTGATGCCGTCGACACCGGCAGCCTTGTAGTCGTCGAGCACCGGCCAGAGATTGCCGTCGGAATGGTAAATGACCTTGACGCCGTGCGAATGCCAGGCATCCACTAGCTTCTTCAGACGAGGGAAGAACTCGCGGCGCAGAAACGCCGGCGAGAACATGGGTTGGTTCTTGTCGGCCAGATCGCTGTAAACCAGCGCCACGGGACTCAGTTGCGCGTCGGCGGTTTCGTGCACGCGCTGGATCTCGTTCCAGTTGAGCGCTTCCAGCCAGTTCGACACCACTTCGGGCTCTTCAGCGTAAGCGTAGATGAACAACTCCAGGCCGGCGCGAATGTGCGCCGTGTCCAGTCCCACCGGGCTTTCAAACGGAAACAGCACGGTGTTGTTGCCGCACTTCTCCTGCAACTCCAGGAAGTAGTCGCGCGGGCTCTTGGTAGCGTTGCCCCAAACGTTGCTCTTTCCAGCGAACGACCACATGTCGCCGCTCTTGCGATTGTAGATTTCGTCCGTGTTGCGGCGGATGTATTCAAGTAGGCTGGTCGCGTCCTTGAACGGGCGCTCGATCAGCCACGTGGTCCACCATTCCTGCTTGTAAACGAACCCATCGGGGTGGCGAACCGTGGCCTCCTCGGCGGGCGGCGCAATGCCGCGCGTGATGTCCAGGTGCGCGCCAATGGTGCGGCACAGCAGATCGAGCGCGTTCGAGGGCGTGAGCTTTTCGCCGGTCACGTGTTCGATCAGAGGCACGTGCTGAATCATGTCGAAGATGGGAACGCGGTCGGGCAGTTCGCCGCGTAAGGTGGCCTCGATCCGCTGGCGGGCCGTCATAGTATCGCGTGGCAGGGGGCGCATATATTAAGAGCTTTCCTCAATAACCATAATCACCGCGTGCCGATATGGACATCTGGAGGGCACGCTGTGGGTCGATGCTTCCTGATTATACTTCTGCCGGCGCTGTTGCTTGCAGCCGAGCGGGAGAACCGGCCGCGGAGCCGTCGTTGGTGGTTGATGAGTGTAGTGGCACTCGTTGGAGCAAACGCGGCCGACGTGGCGAGTTCTTATGGCCACCAGGAAGCCAATCCGCTGTTGCGGTCGGGAGCGGGCCGGTTCAACGCGCGCTCAGCGGGAATCAAGATCGGAATTGTAGGTGGCGTGTTGGCCTTGCAGAGCTTCGCGCTTCGCAAAGCGCCCGAAGCGCATCGCACGCTGGCGATTACGAACTTCGCCGGCGCGGGCGCCATGGCCGCCATTGCGGCGAAAAACTGGCAGTCGCGAACCAACCCTTCCTCGACCTTGCCTTCCAACTGAGGCAACCGGATCAGCGGTCCTCGCCAGTTTTCGCGCGCAACGCGATCTCGCGCAGCATTCCCGCGAACACCAGTTGGTGGAACGGGAACACGCTGTACCAGTAGGCGCGCCCGAGCAGGCCCACGGCGTCGAAAGTGGCCGTTTGCCGGATTGTGCTCCCGGATGAATCGCCCGTCACTTCGAATTCCAGCCATGCACGTCCGGGCAGTTTCATCTCAGCGGCGAGGCGCAAGCGCCGATTGGGTTCGAACGCTTCCACGCGCCAGCAGTCAACGGTGTCGCCGGTGCGAAGCTCGTCCGGATGGCGGCGGCCGCGCCGCATACCCACCCCACCCAGCGCTGAATCGATGGCTCCACGCAGCTTCCAGAGCCAGTTGGCGTAATACCAACCGGTGGCGCCACCAATCCGCCGGATAGGCTCAAACGCGCGTTCCGGCAGAGCATTCACATGCACCGACCGCGAGTCGATCAGGAATCCCCGATGCTCCTCGGCAAGCGCCTGGCCGATCGCTTCACGGTAGCCGCACGGGCGGATGTTGAATTCAGACATCGCCGAAGTATCTTCAACCACCGTGGGGTGGCGAATGCTGTCGATGAGTTTGCGGCCGACCCGGGCGTAGACAGGCGTAACCAAACCCAACCAGAGACTGGATAGGTGCGGCGTAAGCACCGGCACGGGTAGAACCAGCCGTTTCAAGCCTCGCTGCCGCGCATACTCTCGCATCAGCCCCCCGTAAGATACCCGCTCCGCGCCGCCGATCTCGAACACACGGCTGGTTTCGAGGGGCAATTCCAGGGCCGCCAGAAGGTAGCTCATCAGATCCGCGACAGCGATGGGCTGCGCGGGCACCGACACCCAGCGAGGCGCGATCATCATGGGCAATCGCTCCACCAAGGCGCGGATCATTTCGAAGGAGAGGCTGCCGGCGCCGATCACAATGGACGCTCGAAACTCGATGACCGGAACCCCGGACGATCCGAGGATCTCGCCGACCTCCTGCCGGCTGTGCAGGTGAGCCGACAGTTGCGCGCCGCTGCCTAGACCGCCCAGATAGACGATTCGCTGCACGCGGGCCTCCTTGGCGAGATGGCCGAAAAGCCGCGCCGCAACACGATCTTCCTCCTGAAAAGAACCCGCCGACGCCATCGAGTGAATCAGGTAATAGGCCGTGTGGACGCCGTCGAAGGCCGTGCGCAGGCTGGCGGCGTCGAGCGCGTCCGCTCGAACCATTTCCGCCCCAGCTACCCGAAGCTCGGCGAGAACCTCCGGCCTGCGAGCCATGCAGCGTACGCGATGACCAGCATCCAGCAGTGCCCGCGACAAAAGCCCTCCGACATATCCGGTTGCGCCCGTAACCAGGATGAGGGGCTTCATGGTTTCCATTTAAGCACTCGGGAGCGTGCGCCGGTCTTGACCTTGCCCTTCAACTGAGTTAGAAGTGTGGAAGCACGCCACACTCCCATGTCTTCCCATACACAGTCTTCTCGTCGAGGTTTTTTCGCCTCTTCCGCGGCTGCCGCGTTCGGCGCCTTTGAACACGCCGAAGCGGCCGAACAAGCCAGCAAAGACGCGCCCGTTCCGGCGCGTGACAATCTGAAAATCACGCGTCTGGAAACCTTTCTGGTAAAGCCGCGCTGGCTATTTCTGAAAATCCATACCAACGCAGGCATCGTTGGGTTGGGCGAGCCGATTCTGGAAGGGCGCGC
>CAZDIZ010000143.1:11895-16063 GCA_964505625.1 uncultured Solibacteraceae bacterium
GTGCGCGTCTATGCCCACTCGAACGCGGCGCACGTGCGCGGGCTCATAGCCAAGGGCTTCACGACGTTCAAAACGTCGCCGGCCAAGAAGAAGCCCATGCGCTACATCGAAACTCCGGCCGCGGTCGAGTATGCCGCCGAGCAGTTCGCCGAAATGCGGCGCGCGGCGGGAAAGGACGTCGACATCGCCATCGACTTCCACGGCGCCATCAGTCCCGCCACCGCCAAGCTGTTGATCAAGGCACTTGAACCGCATCAGCCGATGTTTGTTGAAGAACCCTGTCAGGCGCAGAACCACGACGTGATGGCGGAGATCGCGCGCTCCACGCATATTCCCATCGCTACAGGCGAGCGCGTCTTCACCAAGTGGGGCTTTCTCGAAGTGCTGCAGAAGCGCGCCGCCACCGTGCTACAACCGGACCTGTGCCACGCCGGAGGGATCACCGAAGTACGCCTGATCGCCGGCATGGCCGAAGCTTTCTACGCGGCCATCGCGCCGCATAACCCGCTGGGGCCCATTTCATTAGCCGCCGGCATTCAACTGGCCGCGTCGATTCCGAACTTCCTGTGCCAGGAGCAAGCCTCGCTGGGCGTCGGCTATTTGGAGAAGCCGTTCGAGATAGTCAATGGACATGTGGCGTTGCCCACGGCTCCGGGTCTGGGAATCGAGCTGGATGAAAACGCCCTGGCCGACAAGATCGGACACGATTGGAGGAATCCGGAAACTTACGATTCCGACGACGGTTCCGTGGTCGATTGGTAGCTCAAGCCGGCGAATCTAAGGCGAACTGGCATTTGCTTCTGGGCGCGCCGCTTGGGGATCATGCTTAGAGGGACTCAAGGAGGCGTGCGATGCGTATCAAACTGTTCGCAGCAGTTGTGTGTGCGGCCCTTCTGACCGGCGTGCTTTGTGCACAGCCAACCATCGAAGGGACTGCGCTGAACGTGGCCAGTTACACTCTTCCCGGTTTTCCCGCGTTCGGTGTGGCGCAGGGTTCCATGTTCGTGGTGTTCGGACGCGGATTGGGACCGCAGGGACTCTACCAAGCCGATAGCTGGCCTCTGCCGACTAGCCTGGCGGGAACGTCACTTGCGGTGACAGTCGGTGGCACCACTGTGAACGCCATCATGGTGTACACATCGGCAACGCAGTTGTCGGCGATTCTGCCGTCGAACACACCCGTGGGTGACGGGACGATCGTGGTGAGCTATTCCGGGCTCAAGAGCGTGGCTGCGGCCATTCGAGTCGTTCCGGCGGCCTTCGGAGTTTTCACGCTGAATTCGCAAGGCAACGGCCCGGCGGTGATTCAAATGGTGCGCGGATCCGCGCGGCCGGTAAACACGTTGATCGAAGCTGCTCATCCTCGCGAAATGGTGAGCCTTTGGGGTACCGGTTTGGGGCCGGTATCGGGTGGGAGCGAAGCGGCGGGGCCATTGCCGGGGGACCTGGGCAGCGCTATTGAGGTCTATGTTGGTGGCAAGCGCGCCGACGTGGTCTACCGCGGACGTTCGGGCTGCTGTGCCGGTGTCGACGAGGTGTATTTCTACCTGCCGGAAGGCGTAACCGGTTGTTATGTGCCGGTTGTGGTGAAGTCCGGGCAAGGTGTGAGCAACACCACGACTATGTCCATTTCCGAATCCGGAAACTACTGCGACGACCCGTCCGGATTCACTGCGGACGACTACAAGAGAATGCACACGGGTGCCTATCTTGCCGCCGGATGGATTGAGTTGAACCGGCGCGGCATCTTCACGTCACCAACCCTGGACCCGGCGCAGACCAGCGAAACAGTCAACGCGCGTTTCCAGCGTTTCGAGACCGGGCGCGTCATCCGCTACAACGCGCCCACGCGATTTGCCGGTTTCGGTTCCTGCGTGGTGGATATGGCGCGCGCTACCGACCTGCCGTCGCCAGCGATGTACCAGCCGGATCCCCTGGATGCGGGGACGGCGCTCAATGTGAAGAATCCGAACGGGCTGACCAAACAGGTCAAAGCGCAGTCGGAAGGGTACTTCTTCGATTACGTGGGCGGCGAGACCAACGTGGTCCCGTTGCCGCAGTACATGTTTAACGGTACCTACACCGTAGATAACGGATCCGGCGCGGCGGGCGTGGGCCCATTCAATCTCTCGCGGGAGTTGCGCTCACCCGCGGTGTGGACCAACATCCCTTCCACACGTATCAATGTGAATCGCGCCGACGGATACCGCGTCACCTGGACCAGCGGTGACGCCACTCGCGACTTTGTGACTATCACGGGACAGAGTGTCGACAACACGAACAAAGTGAAGGCCACGTTCTTCTGCGCCGAGCGGGCCGACGCCGGTCAATTCACGGTGCCTGCTTATGTGTTGCTCGGCTTGCCGGCAAATGATACGACCACTGGCACCTACATCGCGGTGGGGAGCCAGCCACTGCCGAGCCAATCGAAAGTTCGGATTACGGGCCTCGATCAGGCGTACTTCTACTACAACAACTGGAGTTCACGCGAAGTGAACTACCGCTGAGCACGTGCCGTCATGTTAAAATCTTCGCGTGCCCGCCGTTGTGCCTAAGGATTGCTACACCCGCGACGAAGTCCGGCGCTTGCTGGGGCTTTCGGGGCGGCAACTGAAGAGTTGGCAACAACAACGGTTGGTGCCGGCCGCGGAAACCTACTCCTTCCAGGACCTCATAGCGCTACGTACGGTCACGCGGCTGCGGCGCGGAAAAGTGCCTCCAGCGCGCATCCGCAAAGCCATTTCCGCGCTCAAAAGCAAATTGGGCGAAGCCGCCGATCCGCTCACCGAACTCCGGATTTACTCCGAAGGCGGCCACATCAATGTCCAGGTCGGCGAGCAGCGCATGGAGGCCATTTCCGGGCAACTCCTGCTGGACTTCGATCGCGAGGAGTTGGACAAGCTGCTGTCGTTCCCCGGCAAGAAGGACCCGGACCACGGCGCCGAAGAGGCGCGCAAACGCGAGGCCGAGTGCTGGTTTCAAAAAGGCCTGGAGCAGGAAGCCACCGGCGCGGCATTTGACGAAGTGCGCGTCGCCTACGAGAAGGCGATTGAACTCGATCCGAAGTTCTCGGCGGCGCTGGTGAATCTTGGTACGCTCTACTTCCACGCGCACCAATTCCATGCGTCCGCCGATTGCTATCACAAGGCGCTCGAAGCCAACCCGGACTATGCGCTGGCGCACTTCAATTTGGGCAACCTCCACGACGAATTGAACGACTTCACGCAAGCCATCTTCCACTATCAAGCCGCGCTGCGCCTGGACGCGAAGTACGCCGATGCGCACTACAATCTGGCGTTGCTCTATCAGGCGAACGGCGAGACCATGATGGCGCTGCAGCATTGGAGTGCGTACCTGCGGTTGGATCCGGCCAGCTCCTGGGCCGCCATCGCACGGCGTGAACTCGAGCGGCTGCGCGCGGCCACAATCGTACGATGAACGAACTCGAAGCGGTGGAACGCATCCGCCGTATGGCGGCGGGCGCACGCGGCCCCGGCGTGAAGCTGGGTATCGGCGACGATTGCGCTATCTACCAATCACCGGGCGCGCGGGAAGATCTGTTGCTGACCACCGACATGGTGATCGAAGACATACACTTCCGTGCCTCGACGCATCCGCCGGACGCCGTGGGCTGGCGCGCAATGGCACGCGCCCTCAGCGACATCGCGGCCATGGGCGGCACGCCGCGCTTCGTGCTGGTGTCGCTGGCGCTGGCCGGCTGGACTGATCGCCGCTGGATGGACGAATTCTATCGCGGTCTGCTGCGCTTGGCGCGCCGCTCGGGCGCCGTGCTGGCCGGAGGGGATTTGGGCCACGCCGAAAAGGTCTATTGCGATATGGTCGCGGCCGGCGCGGTTCCTCACGCAACGGCTCTGCGGCGCGACGGCGCGCGTGCGGGTGATTCCATCTGGATCTCGGGGGAGCTGGGCGGGTCGGCGTTGGGGCTTGAAACGGGCCGCGGTCCGGCCTGGCATCGGCATCTCTATCCGGAGCCGCGTCTCGAACTGGGCCGCTATGTGCGCGCGCGGTTGAAAGCCACCGCCGCCATGGATCTGAGCGACGGCATTTCCATCGACCTGCACCGCATGGCCAAGTCAAGTGGTCTCAAAGCATGCCTGGACCGCCCATTGCCGGTAGCGCCGGGCGCCACGCTCGATCAGGCGCTGCA
>CAZDIZ010000144.1:0-15864 GCA_964505625.1 uncultured Solibacteraceae bacterium
GGCGCCAGTTGGGAAACGCGTCTTTGTTATCGAGCAGGTAGTTCACCACGTAATCGGTGACATTTTCGGCTTGCACCTGGTCTTCCCAGTCCCAGTAGTTCCGGCCCCACACATCATCCACGGTCCAATTGGGCAGCAGCACGTCGCGCAGATACGCCCGGCCCTCGTCGCGCGCCTTCACGATTTCCGAATTCGCGCCCGTGTATCCCACTCGAATCAGTTCGTCGAAGAACGCGAGCAAAAAGACCACGCCGCCGGTTTGCTTCCCGTTCATGCCGTTGCCGGAGGCGTTGTTCGCATAACGGCCCCATGGTGCGTGTCCCGGCGTGCGGTCGCGATTGGCCGCCATCAAGTCCGCCCAATGCTTGGCAGCGTCCAACCAACGCGTGTTGCCGGTCATCTGGTAGGCGCGCACAAGCTCGATGCCATACTCGGCAACGATGTCGAGCTGGATCTTGCCCTGGCCCTTGGCGAGCTCGTCGCTCGGGCCGAGCACGCATCCGCGGTAGGGCACACCAAGGGTCGGCACGCTGATGAACATGCGCGGCCAGCCGTGTTCGGCCGGAGTCTGGCAGGAGCCGTTGATGTACTCGGCCAGGGCGTGAATCGGCGCCAGTCCAACGGGGTCGCCCGTGTAGCGGTAGTAGTCCATGAAGCTGGAAATGATGTAGGCCGCACGCTGCCCCAGGTCGCCGTTATCCCAGTTGCGCAGCGGCTGCACGCGAATGCGTCCTTCATCGTCGATGCGCCAGGTCCCGTTGTAGACGTATTCGGGAGCCGGCAGAGCGGCGTGGTCCGCCGAGGCCCACGGATAGCGCTTGAGCGTTTCGGCGGCGATGCGGACGCGATAGTCGAGCTGCCCGTTCTGCCCGCGATACCAGGGAGCGATCACGCCGTGCCGGTCGGTCTCCGGTGCGTGAGCGAAGTAGAAGCGCAAAGTCGTGGCGCCGGGAGCCGGCAGGGCCAGCACCGCCAGCACCATCAAAGCCCGGAGGGCAGCCGTTGTTGTAAGCGGATTCGTCCGGAGGGGTGGGTTGTATGATTCAATCATCTGTCGTATCATGGCAGAAATACCAAATGAAGGACACTGAGGCGGAGGCAGACGTGTAACTGGGGACCTCCGCGTCCCGAATCAATACTTGGCCGAGATGCACTACAGGTCTAGGCTGAAACGCAGAAAGCTCAACAAACTCTAAAATGAGAGGAAACTGGTAGCGGATGAGTATAAGCCAACTTGCAAGATCGATTAAGGAATCCGCCACCCTGAAGCTGAACGAAACCGCAGCGATCCTCAGGGACAAAGGCGAGCCAGTCATTCACCTTGGCGGCGGCGAGCCTAAGGGCAGAGCGCCGATCGACGCCATAACTACAGCGAGTTCGATGATGGTCACCGGCGAGGTGCGTTATTCCCCCGCCGATGGGATTCCATCGCTCAAGAAGGCGATCATCCGGTACACCGAGGAGAACTATAACCGGGTGGTCACCCCGGCGAATGTAATCGCTTCCAGCGGCGCCAAACAGTCGATCATGGTCGCTTTGCAGACCATCATCGAACCCAAGGAAGAGGTCATTTTTGCCGCCCCTTATTGGGTGAGCTATCCGGAAATGGTCAAGCTCGCCGGCGGCGTGCCCGTGGTGGTGACGCCCGAGGACGGCAGCTTCCAACCTACGGTGGCCGAGTTCGCCAATTTGGTCGGCTCCTACACTAAGGCCATCATCATCAACAGCCCCAACAACCCCAGCGGCGTGATGTACAAGAAGGAGTTCATCGCCGAGTTGGTCGAGTTCTGTGAGAAGAAGGGTATCTATCTGATCATGGACGACACCTACAACCGGCTGGTCTTCGATGGTGTCGCGCCGATCAACTGCTACGAGTTCGCCAAGGACTTCACCGAGCACTCCAAGCTCATCGTCATCAACTGCGTGTCGAAGATGTACGCCATGACCGGCTTCCGTATCGGCTGGACCGTCGCGGCCAAGGAAATCATTCAGGCCATGACCAACATCCAGTCGCAGCAGACCTCGGGTCCGGCGACGCCTTCGCAGTGGGCCGCCGTGGGCGCGCTCACCGGCGTGCAGAGTTCCATCGACGGGTTGCGCATGACGCTCGAAAACGCCCGCAACGTCATGGTGTCGCGCCTGAGCATGATTCCGAACCTGAAGGTGGTCAAACCGAACGGCACCTTCTATTGCTTCCCGGACTTCTCGGCCTACGAGAAGGACTCCGGCAAACTCTCCAGAATGCTCCTGGACAAGGTCCGCGTGGTCACCGTCCCCGGCAAGGAATTTGGCATGGAAGGCCACCTGCGGCTGAGCTTCTGCGGAACACTCAAGGAGATCAAGGAAGGCATCGAGCGCATTCAGTGGGCCATCGACCCCAACTCCCCCAATGAACTCTATCTCGGCGACCGCAAACTGGTGAGGGATTGGGCATGAACATCTACCTCGATGTAAGCTCACCGGCGGCCAAGCTGGCGATGGAGAATGCCAGCGACTATGGGTTGCACAACCACGGCCTCAACAGAATTCGCCGTGCCTATTGGAACCTGACCACCGCGGCGCTTTACGAGGAAGCGATTCATCGCTCCGAAGGCAACGTCGCGCACCTCGGGCCGCTGGTGGTCAACACCGGCAAGCACCGGGGCCGCTCGGCCGCGGACAAATTCATCGTGCAGGAAGGCGCCACCGAGAACAAGGTCTGGTGGGGCGAGTACAACCGTCCCTTCAGCCCGGAGCGGTTCAGTGCACTGCTGGCGCGGTTAACCGGCTACTTGCAGGGCCGCGACGTCTTCGTGCAGGATCTGTTCGCCGGCGCCGATCCGGAATACAGCCTGCCCATCCGCATCATCACCGAGATGGCCTGGCACAGTCTGTTCGTGCGCAACATGCTGCTCAAGCCCAAAGGGCGCGACGGCATGAAGAAGCACATCCCGGAGTTCACCATCATCGACGTGCCCGGCTTCCAGGCCAGCCCCGTCATCGACAGCACCCGTAGCGAGACGTTCATCATCGCCAACTTCGCCGAGCGTATGGCCATCATCGGCGGCAGCGCCTACGGCGGCGAGATGAAGAAGACCGTCTTCACGGTGCTGAACTTCCTGTTGCCGTTCGACGGCGTCATGCCGATGCACTGCTCGGCCAACGTCGGCGACGACGGCGACACGGCTCTCTTCTTCGGTTTGTCCGGTACGGGCAAGACCACGCTTTCGGCCGACCCCACGCGCCGGCTGATTGGTGACGACGAGCACGGCTGGAGCGATAACGGCATCTTCAATTTTGAAGACGGCTGCTACGCCAAGATGATCCGGCTATCGCCGGAAGCCGAACCACAGATTTACTCGACTACGCGGCGCTTCGGCACCATTCTCGAAAACGTCGTGATGGACCCGGTGTCGCGCCGTCTCGATCTGGACGATTCGGTTCTCACCGAGAATACGCGCGGCTGCTATCCGCTCGAGTACATCGAGAATTCGGTGCCCGAAAAGATGGCCGGCCATCCGAAGAACATCATCTTCCTGACCTGCGATGCCAGCGGCACCATGCCGCCGATCGCGCGGCTCAGCGTCGATCAGGCCATCTATCACTTCATCTCCGGTTACACCAGCAAGCTCGCCGGCACGGAAGTGGGTCTCGGTATCGATCCCGAAATCACCTTCTCCACTTGCTTCGGCGCACCGTTCATGGTGCACTATCCGCACGCTTACGCTTCGCTGCTCAAGAGCAAGATCCTCAAGTACGGCGTGCAGTGCTGGCTGGTCAACACCGGCTGGACCGGCGGCCCGTTCGGCGTCGGCAAGCGCATCAGCATCCGCCACACGCGCACTTTGCTCAACGATGCGCTGAGCGGCAAATTGAACGCGGTGCAGTATCGCAAAGACCCGATTTTCGGCTTCGAGGTTCCGACGTCCTGCGAAGGCGTCCCCTCGTCGATTTTGGATCCGGCCAATACCTGGGGTAGCCCGGAAGAGTATTGGCGCAAGTACGACGCTCTGGCGGCGCGCTTTATCGAGAACTTTAAGTTATTCTCGGAAGGATGCGCACCAGAGATTATCGCGGCGGGTCCTCAGCGCCGCAAGTAGTTACCCGAAGGCAATTCGCCCAACTGGCGGCGGGACATGGGCTCGCGGCTCATGTCCTCGCTGCCGGGGGCGCTCCCCGCGAGTTTTTCTACCGTCCGGAAGGCGCATTCGCCGCCGACTTCATTCCGTTTTTCGCCAAGGGCAGGTTCTATCTCTACTACCTGCTCGATTGGCGCGATGCGAAGAATCACGGTGAAGGCACTCCCTGGTACCTGGTCTCCACCGAGGACTTCGTTCACTTCACCGAACACGGCGAGATGCTCGCGCGCGGCACCGCCACCGAGCAGGATCTGTACGTGTTCACCGGATGTGCCATGGAAGGTTTAGGCCGGTACCACATCTTCTACACCGGCCACAATCCGCACTTGCGCAAGGCCGGCAAACCGGAAGAGGCCGTCATGCACGCGGTCAGCGACGACCTGCTCCACTGGACCAAGCAGCCGGGCGAACTCTTCTTCGCTCCCAGCGACCGCTTCGAGCCCAACGATTGGCGCGATCCGTTCGTGTTCTGGAATCCGGACGCCAAAGAATACTGGATGCTCACCGCCGCGCGTCTACCCAGCGGCCCGTCGCGCCGCCGCGGCTGCACGGCGTTGTCAACTTCGACGGATCTGATCCATTGGGCCGCGCGCGATCCGTTCTGGGCGCCCGGCCTCTACTTCACGCACGAGTGCCCCGACCTGTTCAAGATGGGCGACTGGTGGTATCTGGTATTCAGCGAGTTCTCCGAACGCATGCACACTCGCTACCGCATGGCGCGCAGCCTGAAAGGTCCGTGGCTGGCCCCTCCCAACGACACTTTCGACGGCCGCGCTTATTACGCCGCCAAGACCGCTAGCAACGGCAAGCGCCGATACCTGTTCGGCTGGCTTTCGACGCGAGATCAGAACAAGGATTATCGCGGTTGGAACTGGGGCGGCAACCTCGTAGTCCATGAACTGTGGCAGGCCGTCGACGGAACGCTGCACGTACGTGTTCCATCGACGGTGGATGCGGCATTGGGCAAGCCCGCCGCCGGCCGCACGCTGCGGCTGGAAGCGCCGGGCACCTTCCGCGCCGAGGCGTTCGGAAAGATGGACGCCCGCATGAAGATCGAAGCCAGCGTGGATTTCGAAGCCGGCACGGAAGGCTGCGGCATCATGCTTCGCGCGAGCGACGATCTTGAAAAGGCTTACTACATTCGCATCGAGCCGCGGCACAACCGCATCGTCTTCGACGCCTGGCCGCGTCCCGGCGACCTCCCACACATGCCGGGCATCGAACGCCCGCTGCGCTTGGTGCCGGGGCGGTCAATCGATTTGAAGATCCTGGTGGACGGTAGCGTGTGCGTCATCTACGCCGCGGGTGAAGTGGCCTTGTCCACGCGGCTCTACAACCTTACGGAAGGCAACTGGGGCGTGTTCGTGCAACAGGGCGCGGCCAGCTTTCGCGCGCCCGTTTAGGCTTGACGCTCACAGAAACGCCGTGGTCTTGATGCCGGAGACGTCAAAACGTTTCCGGCATCTCATGTTCTTGCAGATCACCTTGTCGTCGAGCAGCACCATGTAGCTCAGCGACTTCTGAAACCGCGCGCGGTCGCGTTCGTCGCCACCGGGCGGCAGGCGGTCCTTCTTCTTGCGGACCAGCCAGCGCAGTTCGTAAGTATCGGAAGTCCGGCAATACGGACAATTCAGCGTCGCCGGTTTGGTGGCCTGCGACTCGTTGTAATAAGCTCGTTCGTCCACGTTTAGTGTCCTCTCGACAGAGGATGCCGCACTCGAAGCCCTGGAAACCGCGCAAAATCGCGGTCTTCGGTCCACACTTCGCGCACGCCGTGCTCAAGCAACAGCGCCGCAATGTGCGCATCATGAACCAAGTTGCCGACGGCGCGCGCTCCGAGAACCGCCTGACGAAGCGCCACGCTATGCAAGGGACCCTCCCCGAGCATGGTCAGCGACGGCGATTCCATCAGTTCATCCAGATCCTCCACCGCCGTATCCAGATTCGTGGGCGGATCAAACACGCGCGGGTGCGTCACCACGCGCAGATACTCGTATACGCACGGCCAGGCCAGCGCCCACGGTTGGTCTCCCACCGCCAACTTCTCCAATAGTTTCAACGCGGCCTTGTGCATCGGTAGCTCGGCTCGTCGTGCATAGACCAGGATATTGGTATCCAGAGCGATCATCACCGGCCGTCCATCAGGTCGAACAATGCATCCCGGTCATCCAATCGGACGCCCGGCATGAGCTTTCCGCGTTCCGTCCGCCAGCGAAACCTATACTTGCGCCCGGTAGACTTACCGCCGAGATGTGCCCGCAACGCGTCTTCGACCACAACTCGAAGCGGCGTACCCACTTCGGCGGCGTGTTTCTTGGCGCGCCGGAATAGTTGATCGCTAATGTCCAGCGTCGTCCTCATGCATAAAAGCATAACACTCCATGCATGAAGATGCGGTCGCCCGTTACAGCAAGCCCGTCGAACTCAGGATCAGCACGGCCACCAGAATCACGGCCAGCGCCAGCTTCATCTTGCCGTAGGTGGCCGGCTTGGCGGACTTCCATTCGCCCGTCATCACGCCCATGATGGTGGAAGCCAGAATCAGAATCGTGACGTAAATCGCGTAGCCAATCGAGGTCCCGTAGGAGCCCATGAACGTCGCACCCACGCCGTAGCCGAGCGTACCCGCCAGCCACAGCACCGACATCGCAAGCGCCAACATCGACTCGCGCCCGGCTCCCTGTCCAAAGCACGAGAATGTCCGATTTTTCACGAGCAGGTAGATCGAGTAGATCAAGTTGGGGGTTGAGCCGCCGACCAGAACCACGGCCCACACCGCGAAACTGGCCGCAAGCGGCGTCGAACCGGCGCTGGTCAGACGGTTGGTCAACGCGTCGCTCAACGCGAAGCCCAGGTTCAGCGCGCTCCCCAACACGCCCGTGAACACGCAGAGAAACAGCCCGAGACGATAGTTCGAGCGGTCTTCGGGCTTCCCCGCCGGATTCGAATCCGCTTCGCGTTGACGCGCCGCCTGGGTGTAAAGCCGCAGGCCGACAATCAGAATCAGCGTGCTCACCAGCAGTGCGGCGCCCCGCACTCCGAACAACTGATCACGGTGAAACACCGCCATCGGAATAAAACTGCCGAGCACTCCGCACAGCCCCACCACGATGGCGAACGACATGGCCATGCCCACCAACGGAAATGAAAGGCCGAAGGTCACCTGTGCGATACCCCAGATGAAGCCGAAGATGGCGGCCGGCGCAAACGTACTCAGAGGCGTGTTGGCGAAGATGCCGCACAAGTCCGGGTTGAAGAAATGGGCCACCGCAAGCGGCAACACCCAAAACGTCAGTATCGAAAACAACAGCCAGGTGTTCTCCCACTTCCATTTCTTCGCGTATTTGAGCGGTAGCGGGAACGCGGCGTTGAAGAATCCGCTTACTAACATCGCAATGAGACCGGCGCCAAAATTTTCCATCGTGTTTGAGGTCCAGATGGAATATGGTACACCACAGAGGAGGAGTGATATTTGTGACGTCCAGACAGCGAGTCATCGCCGCCTTGAACAAACAACCCGTGGATCGTGTCCCGATTTTCATGTGGTTTCATCCGGACACCCATCGCCAATTGGCTCAGTTGTTGGAACTCCCACCCGCGCTGGTCGGCGAGGCGATGGGAAACGATGTGGCCCAAACCTGGGTCAACAACAACTACGCCATGGAGGGCATCGTCCACGAAAACGACGGCGAGGGCCACACCGATCTCTGGGGCATTCACTGGGTGAAGCAGCACGCGTTTAACCAGATCGAGCATTTTCCGCTGGCCGCGGCTTCGCGCGACGAAGTGTTGGCCTACCAGTTCCCCTACGACAAACTCGAATTCCTGCTCGATCGTATGAAGCCGGTGCTCGACAATCGCGGCGAGTTCTACATCGGCTGCGATGTCTCGCCGTGCGTGTTCGAAATGTACTGGCGGCTGCGCGGCATGGAAATGGCGATGCTGGACATGGCCGAAGACGCAGATCTGGCCTGCGAGATGTTCAAGCGCTGCGCGGACTTCTCCATCGCGCTGGCCGAACCGTCCTGCGCGCGGATGAATCTGGACTGGCTCTGGCTGGGCGACGACGTGAGCGGACAGCAATCGATGATGATGAGCCCCAAGACGTGGCGGGCGCAGATCAAGCCGCAACTCAAGCGAATCGCCGACGTCGGCAAGGCGCACAACCTCCCGGTAGCCTACCACTGCTGCGGCGCGCTGCGGCCCATCATCGGCGACCTGATCGAAATCGGCATCGACATTCTGAATCCGATCCAGTGCAATTGCCCGGGCATGGATGCTTTCGAGTTGAAGCGTGAGTTCGGCGCCAAGCTCGCGTTCATGGGTGGCGTGGATACACAAGGCGTGCTGCCGTCAGGTTCGGCCGACGATGTTCGCCGCGCCACGGCGCGTTTGATCGAAGGCATGACCACCGACGGCGGCGGCTACATCCTGGCGGCCTCGCACACCATTCCGCCGGAGACGCCCATCGACAACATCTTCGCCATGTACGACGTCGCGGGCCTCCGGCGCGAGGAGATTTTCGCCCGCGCCGCCGCGTTACGCTTAAAACAGAACACTTAAATCGAATCTGGTAGACTAAACACTCGGTTATGACAAGCAAGGAACGGTTACGCGCAACGCTGGAACACCGTCAGCCGGATGCGGTTCCGATGGACTTCGGCGGAAGCGCCGTGACGGGCATGCATGTCAGCGTCGTCGCCGCGCTGCGGGACTACTACGGGCTGGAAAAGCAACTGGTGAAGGTGCATGAACCGTACCAGTTGCTCGGCTGGATCGACGAGGATCTGAAGCAGGCGCTCGGCATCGACGTCGAAGGGGTGATCGGTCCGTCAACCATGTTCGGGTTCCAAACCGGCAACTGGAAACCCTGGCGCACGCCGCAGGGCCTGGAAGTGCTGGTACCCGGCGACTTCAACACCACGCTGGCCCCTAACGGCGACATCCTGATTTATCCGGAAGGCGACCTGTCGGTACCGCCTAGCGGCCGCATGCCGCACGACGGTTACTTCTTCGACACCATCGTACGCCAGGATCCCATCGATGAGGACAAACTCGATCCGGCGGACAACTGCGAAGAATTCGCACCCATCTCGGATGCGACGATCGAGCACTTCCGGCGCACCGCGCAAGCCGCCGCCGCAACTGGCCGCGGCGTCCTGGCCACTTTCGGTGGAACCGCTTTCGGCGACATCGCCCTGGTACCGGCTCCGTTTCTCAAGCATCCCAAGGGAATCCGCGACGTTGCCGAGTGGTACATGACCACGGCCGCGCGCCGCGATTACGTACACGCCATCTTCGAACACCAGTGCACCACGGCTCTAGCCAACCTGACGAGGATAAGCGCGGCGGTGGGCGATGTGATAGACGCCGTGTTTGTCTGCGGCACCGACTTCGGCACGCAGAACTCCACTTTCTGCTCCGACGCCGCGTTCAAGGATCTGTACTTCCCGTACTACAAGCGCGTGAACGATTGGATCCACGCGAACACCAACTGGAAGAGCTTCAAGCACTCCTGCGGCGCGGTGTCGCGCTTGATCCCCGCGATGATTGAGTGCGGGTTTGATATCCTGAATCCTGTCCAGTGTTCGGCCGCCGGCATGGACCCGGCGCGGCTGAAATCGGAATTTGGCGACCGCATCGTCTTCTGGGGCGGCGGAGTGGACACGCAGAAAGCGCTTCCATTCGGAACGCCGGCTCAGGTTCGCGAGCAGGTAATCGAACGCTGCAAGATTTTTTCCGTTAACGGTGGCTTCGTTTTCGACGCCATTCATAATGTTCAGGCCCGCACACCGGTCGAGAACGTTGTAGCCATGATAGACGCAGTACACGAATTCAACGGGACGAAATAGAATACGAGAGAGGACTCCATGCCTGATTTGACCAAACTGCATGATGCCATTCTGAACGGCGACGCGAAGACTTCCGTGGCCGTCACCAAGGAAGCCTTGGCCGAGAACACCGATCCGATGGATCTGGTGACCAAGTACATGGTTCCCGCCATGGACGAAGTAGGCCGCCGCTTTGAGTGCGAAGAGTACTTCGTGCCGGAACTGCTTCTGGCCGCACGCGCTATGAAGGGCTCGCTCGAACTGATCCGTCCGCTGCTGATGGCGCGCGGCGACAAGCCCGTGGCCAAGGTGGTCATCGGCACGGTGAAGGGCGACCTGCACGACATCGGTAAGAACCTGGTGTCGGCCATGCTCGAGGGCGGCGGGTTCGAAATCATCGACCTCGGCAGCGACGTTGCGCCGGAGAAGTTCGTCGAAGCGGTAAAGGCGAGCGGCGCCAATGTGGTGGCCCTTTCGGCGTTGTTGACCGTCACCATGCCGTCGATGAAGAGCACCATCGAAGCGTTCAAGAGCGCCGGCATTCGCGAGCAGGTGAAGGTGATGGTGGGCGGCGCGCCCGTGACCAATCAGTACGCGCAGGAAATCGGCGCTGATGGCTATAGCGAAAGCGCCAGCTCCGCCGTGCATCTGGCCCGGAAGTTAGTGGGGGTTGCGTAGTCGAATGCACCACATGCCAGTCCTCCTTGAGAAACTGCTTGCGGCGGGACCCGTTGTGACCGATGGCGCCTGGGGCACACAGCTCCAGGCGCGCGGTCTGGCGCCCGGCGAGTGCCCGGACGCGTGGAACCTGACGCATCCGGAATTGGTGGAACAGGTCGCGCGCGCTTACGTGGACGCGGGCAGCCAAGTGATTCTGTCGAACACGTTCGGCGCTTCCAGTTTGTGCCTGGCTCGCCACGGCTTGGACACGAAAGCCGCCGAGATCAATCGCGCCGGCGCTGCTATCTCCAAGCGCGCCGCCGCGGGCAAGGCGCTCGTGTTCGCTTCGGTCGGCCCTTCCGGAAAGATGCTCATGTCCGGCGAGGTAACCGAGGATGAACTGCTCCGTTCGTTCGCCGAACAAGCCATTGCGCTGAAGGAAGGCGGAGCCGACGCTCTGGTGATCGAGACCATGTCGGATCTGGCCGAAGCCAAGATCGCGCTGGCCGGCGCCAAGCAGTCCGGGCTTCCCGTGGTTGCTTGCGTGGTCTTCGATTCCGGCAAGAACAAAGACCGCACCATGATGGGCAACACGCCCGAGCAGGCCGCCACTGAACTGACCGAAGCCGGAGCTGATGTCATCGGCGCCAACTGCGGCGTCGGCATCGCGGCCTACCTGCCGATCTGCAAGCGGCTCAAAGCCAATACGGACAAACCGGTGTGGATCAAAGCCAACGCCGGGTTGCCGGAAGTGGTGGATGGCCGTACCACGTGGAAGACGTCGCCGGAAGAGTTCGCCAGCTTCGTGCCCGCGTTGGTCGAAGCCGGCGCCAACTTCCTGGGCGGCTGTTGCGGCACGCGGCCCGAGTTCATCGCGGCCACGGTGAAAGCGTTGAGACGTTAGTTTCCCGTGCGGCTGCAGCTCATCAGTTGCGAGATCTTTTTTCGGGAAATGTGCGCCGCCGTGGCGCGCTCCCCGCACCAGATCGACATCGCGTTTCTACCGAAAGGCTTGCACGACATTGGCGCCGTTCCCATGCGCGAACGTCTGCAAGCCGCGGTGGATGAAGTGGATCCAACCCGTTACGATGCCCTGCTGCTCGGCTACGCGCTGTGCGGCATGGGCGTCGCGGGATTGGAAGCTCGTAAGCTGCCCATCGTGATTCCGCGCGCCCACGACTGCATTACGCTCTTTCTGGGCAGCAAGGAGCGCTACATCGAGTTCTTCAACAACAACCCCGGCGTCTACTTCCAAACCACGGGATGGATGGAGCGCGGCGCGGGGATTGACCCTTCCGGCAAGCTGCCGACGCAGCATCTGGCCGGGCTTGCGGCCACCTACCAGGAACTGGTCGACAAGTACGGCGAGGACAACGCCAAATTCCTGTTCGAAGAACTTGGCGATCTGACCCGGAACTACAAGAAATTCACTTTCATCGAAATGGGCGTCGAACCGGATGATCGTTTCGAGCGCAAGGCCCGCGAGGAAGCCGAAAAGCGCGGTTGGGCGTTCGAGAAGATCGCGGGCGACATGTCGCTTGTGCGCCGTTTCACCGACGGCGACTGGAACGACGAGGACTTCCTGGTTCTTCAACCCGGCCAGCGTGTGGCCGCCACCAACAACGACAGAATTCTCAGAGCGGAGCCTATTCCATGACCTCGCGCGAACGCGTTCTCGCCATGTTGGACGGCAAGCCCGTCGACCACCTTCCGCTGATGCCCATCACCATGATGTTCGCGGCGGACCAAATCGGTGTGAAGTACGGCCGCTATGCCGAAGACCATCGCTTGATGGCCGAAGGGCAACTGGTGACCGCCGAGCGTTTCGGCATCGATCACGTTTCGACCATCTCCGACCCCGCGCGTGAGGCCGCCGATCTTGGCGCCAAAGTCGAGTTCTTCGACGATCAACCGCCCGCGCTGAATGAAGAGGGCGCGCTGTTGGCCGAGAAGACCGTGCTCGCGCGATTGAAGTGCGCCGATCCGCTTGGCGGCGGACGCATGCACGAGCGTGTCAAGGGTATCGCGCTGCTGAAGCAGAAAGTCGGCAACGATAAACTGGTGGAAGGTTGGGTGGAAGGGCCGTGCTCGGAAGCCGCCGATCTGCGCGGCATCAACACGCTGATGACGGACTTTTTCGACGACCCGGCCTTCGTGCGCGACCTGTTCGAGTTCGTCGTCGAAAACGGCCTGCTCTTCTGCAAGGCCCAGGCCGAAGCGGGCGTGGACATGATCGGGATGGGCGATACTGCCGCGTCGCTGGTCGGACCGCGTATCTACGAGGAATTCGTCTGGCCTTACCAGAAGCGCATGATCGAAGGCATGCACGCGCTCGGCGTGCGCGTGCGTCTGCACATCTGCGGCAACACACGTAAGATGCTCGCGCGGATGGGCCAGGTCGGCGCCGACCTGATCGATCTGGACTGGCTCAGTCCGCTCAGCGAAGCGCGCGAAAAGATGGGACCTGGACAGACGCTGCTCGGCAACATCGATCCGGTCCGCGTCCTGCGCAACACGACGGCCGATGCCGTCACGGCCGCGATTGGCGAGTGCCACAAGCAGGCCGGCGCGCGCTACATTGTCGGAGCTGGCTGCGAAGTGGTCCGCGACACGCCGCCCGCGCATATGTACGCCCTGCGCGATTACGCACGCAGCCACTAGGCGGATACGGTTCTGCTTCTTAGCAGGTGCTTCGCAACTCCGATTCCAAAGCCGATTCCGCTATACAGCATGTAGACCAAGTGCAGCGGAATCGCTCGCACCGCAAACCACCAGCCGCGCTTGCTCGCCAGGAAATCGTAGAAGCCGGAATTCAGTCCCAACACGATGCTCAATGGTACAAGCGCGGGCAGCGCCCCCATGACCACCGCCACCACAGGAATGGCAAAGACGCCGGCGACGCTCACCCGGTCCACGTAGCCGGTGTTGAGGTCATTCGGCATCCGGCGATGCTTCATGATGACTTCGGTCCACGGAATGGCGCGCACGAAAATGTCTGTCCGTAGCCAATTGGTGAACGTCCACTGCTTCAGGTGCTTCACCTGTATCGAGGGATCCAGCGCGATCTTGCGCGACGCCGCATGCATGCGATAGCCGAACTCGATGTCCTCGATTGCCCAGCAGCTCTCATCGAAACCGCCGTGCGCCATAAACACCTCACGCCGGACCGCGCCGCATGCCGTCCAGAAAGTTGACGCCAACCGGCACGCCTGCCGGTGCACGTAACAGTGCTGCAGGTTGCGGTACTGGGATAGAAAACTGGGATGAGCGGGGGCGTCATCGTACGAGCCAATCAGCGCATCCAGATCGGGCTCGCGTTCGAAGCACTCGACGATCGCCTCCAGAGTGCCCTCGTGAACGGCCACGTCGGCGTCGATGAAAACCAGCAGATTACCGCGCGCCGCGCGAGCACCCAGGTTACGTGCCAGCGAAGGCCCCCGGCGTCCGCCGGTTTCGAGCACACAAGCGCTCGCCGCGCGAGCAACGCCGGCCGAGCCATCGGTCGACCCGTCGTCGACCACAATGCACTCCTCGGGCGCGCGCGTGGAATTCGCCAATGCCTTCAGACACAACCCCAGGGGACCAGCAGAGTTGAATACCGGAATAACTACAGATATCGTAATGCTCAACCCTAAATTTTACTACGGTCGTAATCAAACGGCTCGTTCACAAGGTGGAAACGTGGCTCGCCGTCCAACCGCAGATAGTAGGTCTTGAGCGGTGTACGTTCAAAGTCGGTCAGTTTGCGCGGAATCGCCTGCCCTCCGGCCCATTCGAAAATGGGGACGTCCCAAGGGTTGAACGTGTCGCTCAGCCCGCGCTCCTTGGCGATGCGGTAGAGATGCACGTTCCCAGGCTCGTGCCCACCGAGCCATAGAGCGACGATATCGAGCCGGAACTTGTCCTTGCCGAACATCACCAGGTTCGTCAGGTAGTCCTGCCCTTCGCCGAATCCGTCGCCGTCGCGGCCGGTGATTCCCTCCACCATGGCCAAGCCGGTCTTGAGCACGCTCATGTTGTCGCAGGTCTTATGCGCCCAGATCTCCTGCTGGATGCCTCCCAATGGCTCCTTGCTTGCGTAACGGCGGTAGCCTGTCTTGAGATGGTTTTCGAAGTAACGGTTGACACGCCGCTCCACCTCGGGATGGATGTTCGGCTTCATGTGATCCGGTACGCCCAGCACCATCGGCCACCCGGTACAGAACCGCACATACGGCATCACCACCAGTCCCTGTTCGTTCTTCGCCGAAAGCGACATGCACATGCCGTGCGCCTTCCACTTGGCGATGTTGAGCAGCCAGGTATCCGGTTCGTTCACCGGAGCGTAATGCGGGATGCGAGAGAAGACCACCGGGTCGGGCACCTGGCTCCAGGTCATCTCGAAGCCGTCGCGGAAATTGCGCGGCCGCCGCGAAGGCTCATTCATCTCGATCCCGAGACGCTCGTTGATGTCGAGATACCCGCGAAGGTTCCACCCCGGAAAGTCGTTGGCCTCAATGAACCAGAACTTCCGCAAGCCGATTTCGCGCAGGCCCAGGACCAGACCTTCGTAGAAATGTGGGTCCGTGCCCGCGCCCCAGGTGTCTTCAATCGCGCGGCGGCGCGGCCGGATGCTGGTTTGGTTGGGCTTCAGAACTACGCGATGCGTGACCGGCACACCGGGCCGGTTCAAGGGCACGAATATCTCGCGCGCCAGCCGCAGGCCTTCATCCAGTTTCGCCGCCGCGTCCATCTTTTGACGCACATGAGTGCGCCGGATGAAGACGGCTTTCGGGTTTGCTTCGATCAGCGGATGCAGACCAAAGAACGATTGTGGAGTGCGTGTAGGAGCCGCCCAAAGCGGCGTCGAAGCCGCCATTCCAGAGGCCAGCGATCCCATCCGCAAGAAGTCTCTGCGTGTCACGTCCATGACTTCCTCCCAGGACTTTTGCCTATAGCTTAGCTGAAAACCACAACCGCCAATCTCCGCATCTCCGGTAGGTATATCTCCGTGGTCGTCCCGCGCTTGGTCGCCTTGATCTCTCGCGGTGCGGCTTCGGGCCGCAGCAGCGTGGCGCGGCTGAACACTCCCTGCACGCGGGTCAGCGTCTCCCATCGCCGGCTGCTTCCATAGTTCACAACGCTCAACACAACTTCGCCGGGCCTTGGCGAGTTCGTGAGCAGAGCTATCTGCGATGGGGCGTTCCACAAGCGCACGGCGCGACGCTTATGACCAATCAGGTCGATCACGTCAAACGCAAACTCGCTGACGTCGG
>CAZDIZ010000145.1:0-15825 GCA_964505625.1 uncultured Solibacteraceae bacterium
CGCGGTTGTTCACCATGATCATGGAAGCCATGATGAGGCCGCGGCAGACATCCAGTGAAAGCAGCCGCTTGGTGGTTGCGACAGGTTGTGTGCTCATGTGCGTCCTGATTGCTCACCAGCCGGGCCGCAAAACCGGGGCCGGACGAATCTGTCCCCAAGCACCACGCAGTGCAGCTTGCCGAGCAGCGTCCGTGTGGACAGATCCGTCCGTCCCCGGTTTTGCGCTGCTGCAAGCGTCGCGGTTCCCATCATGGTGAGCAATCCAGCCTAGTCGGACGATGTTACTACAGGTGTGCTGCCGCGTGCCGCCAGCGTCAGCAACCACAACCACGCCGTCACCATCACGGCCCAGGCCACCAGCAGACGAACGGCGACGCTGGTCACCTGCACACTGAACCCTTCAAAGCCGGGCGCCCAGAGAAACAACCGCCACGGCAGCCAGAAGCCCACCACCACGCCAACGACGCCCGCGATCCAGTAACGGCGCCGGCGGAGCATTTGCACGGCGTCCTTCATCGCCGTGCCGAGCAGCGGTACCAGCGCGAGAATGCCCAACCACAAAATCACATGCCAGAAAAACGCCGCGACGGATGTGAGGGTGGCCGGACTCACTGGCTTTCGTATGGTCATGGTTGCGAACGACGCGAGCCACGCGCCTTGCCGCGGAGTGGCCGTTGCCGCCCATTCAATCAAACCGATCCACACCGAGAGCGCCGCCAGCCACATGGCGGATTTTCCAAAGCAAGGCTTCGATTGCGTTTTCGACGCCACCGTCACGGCCAGCAGATAGATGCACGCGGCCGCGATGGCCACCGCCGCGAGCGCCGACAAGGCGAGATGCCAGGTCTTTTCGTCGGGTATCCAGAACCAGCCGTAGGTGGCCGCCAGCATCCCCGCGCCGCCTAGCAGATTGGCCAGCCAGATCTTCCACTTTGCGAATACTGCTTTCAACGCATCTTTCTCCGGCATCACTTCACCTCCACAACACGCCCTTCGGTTGTTGATAGATACTGTGGCTGATACATCGGTTGAATACGCGCCGGACTCACGCGGTAGCGGCCCGGATTGACAGCCTTCAGGAAATAAATATACTGCGTCTGGCCGTTGTAGAAGTGAGTCTGGAACAACGCCGCGCGGTTGTCGTGAAACTCGCGCCGCGTGTACCACCAGCTCCACCACGACGGTTTGCCTTTCACTTCAATGAGATCGTCGCGTTCGATGAACTCGAGCCCCGCTGGAATCGGGTCTTCCGTCAGCAGGTAGCGCCAATCGCCGCCGCTCACCGTAATGCGCACCGCCAACACATCGCCCGGCTTCAGTGTGCCGTCGAAGTTCGTGAAGCGATGTACGATCTTGTCGCCGTCACGCTCCGGCGCAAGACGGAAGTACTCGCGCAGCAGATTTAGCGCCACGCTGCCCGTACGCACCAGCTTCTGCGCCGTCGAGAAATACTCGGCCCGCGCGGACCAATAGAGGCGGCCCGAACCGCTCCGGGTGACGCGTATTTCATTCGTGGCGGCCAGATCCGCCGCTTTCAGGCGAATCGTGGCAGGGGTGGGCGACAGCGCATCGGCCTCGCCGAACTGCTTCGAGAGAACCTGCTTGCCGTTCACTGTCACCGCGACATTCAGATTCGGCTTCAACTCGCCGCTCGCCTTCAGGTAATCGGTGAGCCCGTAAATCACCATGGCGGTCTGCTTGGTCGAATACCAGTAGTAGCCCTCGCTGCGATGCGCCACCAGCCACTGTGCCGCTTTCGGAAGCAGCGGACTTGCCGGCCGCGTTCGCGAAAGCAACTTCATGATGTAGGCCGTCGCTTCGGGGCTTGTGTCGCCGTAGAAGTCCATCAGGTTATCGCGATCCACTTGCCAGCGAGCCTCGTGCTCGTCCACTTTCGCCGCGGACTCGAGTTGCGCGGCGATCTCGGCGGCACGCGGATCCTTCAGCGCATCGAAGGCCAGGCCCGCCAGAGCCGCGCCGTAACTCGACATGTCGCCGTGCACTTTCCAGATGGCGTCCATCATCGCAGCATCACGCACGCCCGCCTGAACCAGCGCATAAGCGACATAGGCGCGCAGATCGGGCAGCGCGCGGGGATTGTCTTTCCACTCCCTGGCGAGCCATGCGGTGGCACGCTTGAGCACGTTATCGCGCAGTTCGTAGCCGGCGGCTTGTGCCTGCGCCAGGCCCGATACCACGTACGCGGTCATGAAGAGTTGGCTGTCGTCGGTCTGCCACCAACCCCAACCGCCATCCTCATGCTGGAATTCATAGAGACGATCCAAGCCCGCCTGAATCTTCTTCTTCAGCAGACCCTGATCGATGTTGGACTTCACATTGAGTTGCTTGAGCGCGTCGGCCACCACCACGTTGGGCAGGAAGCTCGACATGGTCTGCTCGGTACACCCGTATGGGAAGGCGGTCAGATACTCCAGCGCGCCGAAGATGGCTCCGGCCACCGACGGCGTCACCGAGATCTCGATCATGCGCGATGCCGGCACAGTTTCGGCCGGGAACGCGAGCGTGGCGCGGGCATCCTCGCCCGCGCGTTCGATCGAACCCGAACGCGCTTCACTCAACTTCACGCCGTGCGGATGAACCGGAAGCGTCAATTCCAGCGCGTCCGATTCTTCGTCGGTGAGCGCCTTGCCAAGCAGTTTCACTTCGCCAGGCTGCTTGGCGCGAACGCGCCACTCGACGTGCTCCTCGCCGCGGCTCGGGATCGTCACGTCACGCGTTGAGCCTTCGATGATATCGGCGCCTGTCACCTCCAGCGACATCCGCACGGTCTTCGCATTCTGCAGATAGTTGTGTGCGATACCGGAGATCACCACCTCGTCACCCTCGGTGAAGAAGCGCGGCGTGCTCAGGCGCAGGATCAAATTCTTGCGCACGATGGTCTTGTCCACCGCGGCTCCCACTCGCGTGTCGGCCGAGATACCGCGTGCGGTGGCGCGCCAGGTGGTCAGCGCATCGGGGAAGTTCAGACGTGTGGTGGCGCGGCCGCTCGAATCGGTCGTGAGGTCCGCCAGCCACAGTGCCGTGTCCGGAAACGCCTTGCGCACCTTCGGCTGCACCAACCGCTCCGGCTTGAGCTGCGCGAACTTGGTGGGCGGACGCAGACTGGCCAGCGTCATGCGGCGCTTGCCGGCCTCGCCGTGGAAGTAGTACGACAGCGAGCTGTTCGTGTTCACCACGTTCCAAATGCGCCCGTAGAAGAACTTGAAGATATCCTGCGTGGAATCTTGCCGGATGGCGTAGATAGCCTCGTCCACTAGCCCGAGGCTGAATTCCGCCACAACCGGCTTGCCGGCCTGATCGCTTGCCTCCACCGTGTATTCGGCGGAGTCGCCGGGCAGGAACTGTTTCTTCGACGGTTTGATGGACACCTTCAATTGCTTGCTAGAGGCCGGGACGCGAATGCTCTTGACGCCGTGGTGGAATTCATTGTCGCGAAGGAACGATGCCGACAAGAAGAAGTTCGGCGCCTGGCTCTCGGTGATGGGGATGGATACCGTGGCCGTCGGGCCTTTAGCCTTGACCACCTGGTAGCTGTGTATCTCGCGGCCTTCGGAGGCCACCAGAATATCGGCTGCCGGCACGCCCGTGATCAGCAGTACACGCGCCGTGTCGCCCGCTTTATACGACTTCTTGTCCGGGACGATTTCAATCTGTTCGCGGCGCTCTCTGGGCCAGCTGCCCGCATCGCCACTCACCCACAGGTATGTGGTGTCTTCCACTTCGCGCCGTTCGGGCGTCGTGGCCGTCACCACAACGTGCCACCCTCCGGCTTCTTGCACCGGGATCTGGATCGTGGCCGAGCCCTGCGCATCCGTGTTCCCTTGTGTTTGGTACACCGCTGGGCCGTCGCCTTCTTTGTGTCGGCGCCAGTGCTTTAGCTCGACGCGGAATGGAGTCTGGACGGGTTTGGCGTCGTAGTCGCGCGCTTCCACTTTGATCCGCGCGGTTTCGCCGGGCTGGTAGACGTACTGATCGGGCCACGCCACCAGCATGAAACTCGCCCGCGTGGCGATGATCGTACCGGCGCCGGCAATCTCGCGGTTGGCCTGGTCGGTGACGCGCGCTTCAATGCGCAGCCGAGCGTCGTTCTTCCATTCCTGCGTCGAAATGGGGATGGTTAGCCGGCCTTCGCTGTCGAGCTTGCCGGTCTCCTCCAGGAGTTGCTCATTCTGGCTCCAACGATCTTCGTCGTCGCCCTCGGGTTCTTCCATGTCTTCTTCGTCAAGATAGTATGGGAACCAGTAGCGCGAACGGTACACGGTGTATTTCACGTTGGCGTTCGCCACCGGCTCACCGAAGAAGTAGCGCGCATCAATGACCGCTTCGGTGGCTTCGCCTTGCAGAACGCGCCGTTTGCTGGGCGTCACCCGTACTTCGTATTCGGGCTTCTTGTATTCCTCGACTTCGAAGCCGCCGTTCGAACTGGATTCGCCGGCGCGCAACTCAATCGAATAGTATCCGAGCGGCGCGCTTTCGGCCAAATTGAACTCACCGTGTACTGTGCCCATCTGCGAAACCGCGAGCGTCTTGCGAAAAGCGGACTGGCCTTCGGTGTCCTTGATTTCCACCGACACCTCGCGCTGTGCGGGAAGACGGTACTCGGTGCCCGGCCGCGCGCGCAGTAGTGCTTTGAAGTGCACCGTGTGGCCGGGACGGTAGATGGGACGGTCGGTGTAAATGTAAGCCGTCGTCCAGCGGTCCGGATCGTTGCCCAGGCTCCAACCATACGGCGCGTTCATGGCGAAGTCGCCTTCGTGACGCGCCATCACGAGTATGTTCTCGGGCTTGGCCTCCGCAATCTTGAAGTCGACAATCCCTTGTTGATCCGACTTCACATCGCCCACTATCTTCTTATTGACGATCACCATGACCGGCGATCCGGTGACTGGGTTGCCGTCGCGCCGCGTGACGATGCGTGCAATCAAGCGTCCCGGCGCGGTCTTGGTGATAACGGCGATGTCGCTCACCATGATGATGGTGTAGGCGCGGAACTGCCCCTTCACCGCTTCCACCACGTAAACGCCCTTGCCTGGAACGGCGACGGGAATGGTTTGCGATTCCCAGCGCGGTCCCTTCGACACGCCTTGTTTCCACACCGACACGACCTGCTGCGGATTGAGCAGCGGCGCTTCGGCGTAACTCGTAGCCGCCGGCGTCAATTTTTCCTGACGGCGCTCGGCCGACCAAGTGCGTATGAGCGTACGCGAATCGGCCGGGAACTGCGCGCGGAATAAATCGCGCACCCAGTTGCGGCAACGCCGCTTGAAGTTGTGGAACTTCTCGATCGGCGTGACCGTGCGCGCCACCGCGGGCGCCTGGCCGCCGTAACGGTGCTGGTCTTCGAGCGAACTGAAGAACGCCACCGGGTCTTTCACGCGATACACCCGGAAATCCAGTTGATCGACGTTTTGTGCCCACAGTTGGATGGTGGGCTTCTCGCCGGGCGCGTAGGTCTTATTGCTGCTCAGCGAAAAGTACGGACGCGAGTCGTCGGGTTGCCCTCCCGTCGGTAGAGAAACGAGTAGGGCCCCCAGGGCCGCTACGAGTGCCTTTGTGCGCATGTTCAGTCCGAGTCCCGTAGTATATTCCAGCGATACACACCAAGAAAGTTCGAATTGCCGTCCACGGGCCGCCAGCGTGACTCCGGGTGCCGTAGCAATTCCGCGAGTGCAGGGTGCCGCATTTCGCCTTTGGTTTTGCCCACCGGTCCGGTGTGATAGACCACGTAAGGCTCGCGCGACGTTTCGAAGTGGCTCGCGCCCACGAAAACCATGGCGTGGAACGGCATGGTCTGGTTCAGTTGACGGTAGAACAATAGATCGCCTGGCCGCGCCGCCTCGATGCGGCGCGAAATCAGGTGCGTGTTGTAGCGCCAGAGCGTCTCCGCATCGGCGAACGCTCGCACGGACCCGCCGCCGGTCGCAAACAGGTTCGCACCCCACTTCCAGCGCGGAAACTGAAACTGACGTATGGAAGGGAAGGGAGGCGCCACGGCCAGGCCGACCTCGGCCGCCCACGCGCCATCATGCTCGCGCAGCGTTTCACGGTAGGCGAAGCGAATCAGTCCGGCGCAATCGCCGATTTCCCGCGGCAGTTCGGTGGGTTGGCGGTAATACTGCGCTTCAGCGAGGAACGTGAACCACCCCCGGAACGCTTCGCGGTCCGCTACGGCATCCAGACGTGGGTAGAAGACTGTGGCGAGCGACGCGAACAAGACGATCACCAGCGGTGATGTTGTAGCCAAGCTACGCTGATTATAGCCTGGAGGAGTTGGCGATGGAACTAGCCGAAACACCGCGTCCGTGCTCAGTCAAAGGACGTCGGAAGCGTCGGCAAATGCTGTCGGCTAGTGCCGATATGTGTCGGCATCTGCCGTGCGCCGTGCCCAAAATGTGCTAGCTTTAGAACAAGTTCCCGTTTGGGCATCTACGTGCCCTGTCCATAGTGAGATTTGTTGCCCATGCCAATTCCCCGAATCCCAACACTTCTGTCCAGGCCGACGTATTTGGCCGTTGCCACCATCCTGTTTACGGGCCTGTTTCTGTCTTCCTGCAAGCCGAAGGCGGCCGCACCACCTCCATCTGGCCCCGCCGAGGTCGGAGTCGTAACTCTTGCCCAGGAGAAAGTGGTACTGACAACCGAACTGCCGGGCCGCACCTCAGCCTACCTGGTCGCTGAGATTCGTCCGCAAGTGAACGGTCTCATCCAAAGCCGTTCCTTCCAGGAAGGAACCATGGTCAAAGCGGGAGACGTTTTGTACCAGATTGACCCGGCACCTTACCAAGCGGCGCATGAACAGGCCAAGGCGGCGCTGTTGACGGCGCAAGCGGATCTGGTGACGGCGGAAGCGAATCTTCCGGCCATCCGCTCCCGCTCCGAGCGCCTGAAGGGCCTGGTGGAGATCAACGCCGTCGCGAAGCAGGACTACGACGACGCCAGCGCCGCTCTACGGCAGGCTGAAGCCAACCTGGCGGCGCGCAAAGCGTCGGTGGAAATCAGCCGCGCAGCGGTCGAAACGGCCCGCATCAACGTGTCGTACACGCCCATCAAGGCTCCCATCACCGGCCGCATCGGCAAGTCCAATATCACGGTCGGTGCGCTGGCGGCGGCTTACCAGCCGACCCCGCTAGCGGTGATACAGCAACTGGACCCGATCTATGTGGATGTGGTGCAGGCCAACGCCGAACTGATCCGGTTGCGGCGCAACCTGGAGAGCGGGAGCCTCAAGCGGAACGGAGCGCAACAGAATCGCGTGAAACTGCTGCTCGAAGACGGAACACCGTACCCGATCACGGGTGCGCTGCAGTTCCGCGATGTCACGGTGGATCCCACCACCGGTTCGGTGACGTTACGCATGGTGTTCGCGAATCCCAGGGAAGTACTGCTGCCCGGCATGTTCGTGCAGGCGGTGGTGGAGGAAGGCGTGCGGGAAAACGCGATCCTGGCTTCGCAACAAGGAATTAGCCGCGATCCCAAGGGCAACCCCTACGCCCTGGTGGTGGGCAAGGACGAGAAAGTCGAGCGGCGCACGGTGGAACTGGATCGCGCCATCGGAAACAAATGGTTGGTGATCAAGGGACTCGCCGCCGGTGACCGGTTGATTGTCGAAGGCGTCGACAAGATCCGTCCGGGCATGCCGGTGCGCGCGGTTCCCGCCGCGGCCGCCGTCGCCAAGGGGGAACCGCATGTCTAGATTCTTCCTCGACCGGCCGGTGTTTGCCTGGGTGATCGCCATCTCCATCATGGTGCTGGGCTGCCTGGCCATCTACAATCTGCCCATCTCGCAGTATCCGCCCATCGCTCCGCCGTCCATCGCCATCACCGCCTTCTATCCGGGTGCGTCGGCCGAGACGGTGGAAAACAGCGTCACCCAGATCATCGAACAAAAGATGACCGGGTTCGACAACCTGCTCTATATCAGCGCGACCAGCGATTCATCCGGTTCGGCGCGCATCGAGTTGACCTTTACGCCCGGAACGAATCCCGACCTGGCCTGGGCGCAGGTGCAAAACAAACTGCAACTCGCCACCGCCAGTTTGCCGGAAGTGGTGCAGCGCTACGGCATCCGCGTCAGCAAGTCCACCCGCAACTACCTGATCATCGTGGGGCTGATTTCCGAAGACGGCAGCATGGATGGGAACGACTTGCGGGACTACGCTCAGTCCAACCTCGAAAAAGTGCTTTCGCGGATTCCGGGCGTGGGCGAAGTGGAAGTCTTCGGTTCCCAGTACGCCATGCGCGTCTGGCTCAATCCGGACAAGCTCACCAATTATGGGATGACCGTCGACGAGGTGGTCGCGGCGCTGCGTGCGTACAACGTCGAGGTTTCCGCCGGCCAGTTCGGCGGCGCGCCCGCGGTTGCAGGGCAGCGTTTGAACGCCGCCATCATCGTCCAGAACCTTCTCAAGACTCCCGACGAGTTCGCCGCCATCCCGGTCCGCACCAACCCGGACGGCTCCGTGGTGCGCGTCTCGGATATCGGTCGTACCGAGATGGGAACCGAACTGTACGACATCGAAGCCACGCACAACGGCAGGCCGTCGTCGGCCCTGGCCATCCGGCAGGCGGCCGGCGCCAACGCGCTGGACACGGCCGACGCGGTCCGCGGCAAGTTGGCCGAGATGAGCCGCTACTTTCCGCACGGCATGAAGGTCGTTTATCCGTACGACACCACGCCGTTCACCCGAGTGGCGATTAAAGAGGTGGTCAAGACGCTGTTCGAGGCCATCCTGCTCGTCTTCGTGGTCATGTTGGTCTTCATGGGCAACATTCGCGCGACGCTGATCCCGACCATCGCGGTGCCGGTGGTGCTGCTGGGCACTTTCGCCGTGTTGGGCGCTTTCGGTTTCTCCATCAACATGCTGACCATGTTCGCCATGGTGCTGGCGATCGGCCTGCTGGTGGACGACGCCATCGTGGTAGTCGAGAACGTCGAGCGCATCATGAGCGAGGAAGGGCTTTCACCGCGCGAAGCTACGGCCAAATCCATGGAGCAGATTACCAGCGCGCTGATCGGGATCGGCCTGGTGCTTTCGGCGGTGTTCGGTCCCATGGCTTTCTTCGCCGGATCGACCGGCGTGATTTACCGCCAGTTTTCGGTGACGATTATCGCCTCCATGCTCTTGTCGGTGCTGGTGGCGTTGATTCTCACTCCCGTGCTGTGCGCTTCGCTGCTGCGGCCCGTGCCCATGGGACACGAGCCGGCCGAAACGGCGCCGCGTTTGGTGCGGCCGTTCCTGTTGTGGTTCGACCGCGTCTTCTACTGGTTCCGGGAACGGTACGTCGAGATGGTCAGGCACTCCATTTTGCGGAAACTGCGCTACGTAGTGATCTACGTGGTGCTGCTGGTTGCCATTGGCTACCTATTCTTGCGCCTGCCCACCGGCTTCCTTCCGGATGAGGATCAGGGCATCCTGCTGTGCCAGATCCTGATGCCGACCGGCTCGACCCTGGAACAGACCAACGAAGTGGGAAGGCAAATGCGACGCTATTTCGAGGAACACGAAAAAGAGGCCGTGGAATCCTCCATGGTCATCTCCGGTGTCGGCTTCTCGGGAAGAGCGCAGAACAACGGCATGGTGTTTGTGCGCCTAAAGGACTGGGAACTTCGCAACCGGCCGGACTTGCAGGCCAAGGCCGTAGCCGGCAGGGCCATGGGTGCATTCAGTCAGTTCCGCGGCGGCTTGGCGTTCGCGTTTCTGCCCCCGCCGGTCACCGAGCTCGGAAACGCCACGGGCTTCGATTTTCAGTTGATCGACTTCGCCGGAGCGGGCCACGCCAAACTCACCGAGGCCCGCAACCAACTGCTCGGCATGGCCGCCCGGGACCCAAGAATGGTGCGGGTGCGGCCCAACGGCATGAACGACGTGCCGCAATACAAGATCGATGTGGACTGGGAGCGCGCCGGCGCCTTGGCGATCCCCATTTCAAGGATCAACAACACGATTTCCGGGGCGTTCGGCAGTTCCTATGTCAACGACTTCATCCAGGCCGGACGCGTGAAGCGCGTGTTCGCGCAGGCTGACGCGCCCTACCGCATGCTTCCGGAAGACCTCAAGCGCCTGTATGTGCGCAACGAACAGGGCAAGATCGTGCCGTTTTCAGCCTTCGCTTCCGGGCATTGGATCACGGGCTCTCCGCGATTGGAGCGTTTCAATGGATTCCCGGCGATGAACATCTGGGGCGAGCCTTCGCCCGGCAAGAGCTCCGGTGAAGCCATGCAGGCCATGCAGGAGATGACCGCCAAACTGCCGCAAGGCTTCGGCTACGACTGGCAGGGTCTTTCCTATCAGGAGCGCATGGCCACCCAGCAAGGTCCGCTGCTCTACGCTTTCTCGATTCTGGTTATCTTCCTGTGCGTGGCGGCGTTGTACGAAAGCTGGACCATCCCATTCGTTAACCTGCTGATGTTGCCTCTGGGTGTGTTCGGCGCTTTGGCGGCGACCTCGGCGCGCGGTCTGACCAACGACGTGTACTTCCAGATCGGCTTCCTTACAACCATGGGCCTGTCGACCAAGAACGCCATTCTGATCATTCAGTTCATCAAGGGCGAGATGGAACGTGGGCAGGGTCTTGTGGACGCGACCCTGGCCGCGGTTAGAATCCGTTTCCGCCCGGTCATGATGACGTCGCTGGCGTTCTTCTTCGGTACGCTGCCGCTGGCAATCGCCGCGGGCGCCGGAGCGGGAGCCATGCGGGGCATTGGCACCGCGGTGACCGGAGGTATGCTCTCGGCCACCTTCATCGACTTGATTTTCATTCCGCTGTTCTTCGTCTTGGTGGCACAGCTATTTGGGCGAAGGAAGAGCGCCACGCCGGCGCCGGAGGTGAACTGACATGAACATCGTGAAATGGGTCCAGTGCATCTTGTTGGCGGCGGCTGTCTTGTTGACCGGCTGCGTCAAGCGGCAGCAATACAACCGTCCGCCCGCACCGGTTCCGCAAACCTGGCACGCGCCGGCGGACAAACAGGCCGCTGCAGCGCCGCAGGCCGCGGAAGTGAAATGGCGCGAGTTCTTCCATGACAACCGTTTGCAGTCGGTGATCGAACTGGCGCTCGCAAACAATCGGGATCTGCGCATGGCCGCTCTCAACATTGAGAAGGCCCAGGCTGCTTACCGCATACGCCGGGCTGAGCAGTATCCAACCGTAAGCGGTGCGGCTGGCGGCGACGCGTATCGTCTTCCCGCCAAGATGTCGAAGGACGGCACCGCGGACACGGTGGGACAGATCACCGCGGGCGTGGGCATCAGCAATTGGGAGCTCGATTTGTTCGGGCGCATCCGCAGCTTGAAGGAGGCGGCTCTGGAGCAATACCTGGCAACGGAGCAAGTCCGGGTGTCCACGCAAATCGCGCTGACCGGCGCTGTTGCCACCAGCTACTTGGCCCTGGCGGCGGACCGCAACAACTTGCGCCTAGCCCAGGAAACGCTCGAAACGCAACAGGCGACGTACAAGCTGATCCAGCGTACGCGCGACGCCGGCATGGCCAGCGACCTTGAACTGCGCCAAGCGCAGAGTCAGGTGGAGGCCGCGCGCGTCGACATCGCGCGCTATTCGGGTTATGTGGCCGCAGATGAAAACGCGCTCAATCTGTTGGTCGGCGCAACGGTGCCGGCCAATCTGTTGCCCAGTGAACTGGGCGGGGACGAATCGCTGACGGATGTGTCGGCTGGTCTCTCTTCGGAAGTGTTGTTGAAGCGGCCGGACATCCTCGCGGCCGAACACCAGTTGAAGGCGGCCTACGCCAATATCGGCGCGGCTCGGGCGGCGTATTTTCCGAGAATCACTCTGACCGCGGCTGTGGGATTGATGAGCGGCGACCTTACCAACTTGTTCACGTACGGTTCGCGCACCTGGAACTTCGCGCCGCAGGCGACCGTGCCGATATTTGACAGCGGCGCTCGTAGAGCGAACGTCAGAATCGCGGAAGTGGACCGGGATTTGGCCATCGCCGAATACGAGAAGGCGATTCAAGCGGCTTTCCGCGAGGTAAGCGATTCGCTGAGCTTGCGGCAGACATTGCGCGACCAGCAATCGGCGCAGCAAGACCTAGTACGTAGCCTTGAAGAGACCTATCGCCTTTCCGAAGCCCGTTACAAGGCGGGGATCGACAGCTATCTAAGCGTACTAGTCGCCCAGCGTTCTTTGTATGCAGCGCGCCAGGGACTGGTTAGCTTGCGGATGGCGCGCATGGGGAACCTGGTCACCTTGTACAAGGTGCTGGGGGGCGGCGCGTAAAAGCGCCTCCAGTGAGTGGAGGAATACGGCTATGATCGGAACCGTGGGAACATCGCCCGGCGACATCTATCAGGCCGTTCTGGCACTTTCCAGGTCCATCGCCGGGCACACGGACCTCGATAGTCTCTTGTCGGGCGTCGCGGAGTCGCTGCGCCGTGTGGTCGACTTCGAGCACCTGGCGTTGTTGCTCCGCGATCCCGAGGAAGCGGTGATGCGGCTGCACGTGCTCAAGTCCCCGGGACAGATGGATACGTGCGTGCCCACACGGTTCTCCATCGAGCAGACGCCGTCGGGCTGGGTTTGGCAGAACCAGCGGACGCTGGTGATTTCGTCGGCGGAAGACGAATCGCGCTGGCCGGAGTTCATGGCCATGGTTCGTCATGAGGGGCTCGAAGCTCTGACCATGGTGCCGCTGACGGTTGGCGAGAACCGCCTGGGAGTGCTCGGGTTCGGTTGCGCCGCGCCGTTTAGCCCGAGTCCGGATGAGCTTACGTTCCTCGAACGGGTGGCCAGCGAGTTCGCCGTGGCCGTCGAAGGCTTCCTGGCCAAGCAACAGCTGGTGCGGGAGCGGGACCGTGCGCGGGTGCTGTTCGATATCACCAACGCGCTGGTGTCGAAGTTGTCGCCCGACGAATTGTTCACGGCGATTTCCGAACAGCTGTCGCGGGTGATCAGACACGACATGGCTGTCATGACGCTGTGCAATGAAGCCGGAGGGCTGGACCTTTACGCACTGCATTTTCCCGGCGAAGAGCTCTTCAAGTTGAAGCACGCCTCGGGTCCGGCCGAAGGGATGCCCGCAGCGGAAGCTCTGGCCACCGGCAAGCCCGTCATCGTGCAAAGCAGCGACTTCGACCGGTTTCCTTCGTCCAACTATCGCAAGTTCGTGGAACTGGGGTTCAAATCGGCTTGCTCGATTCCCCTGATCACGCCCAACCGTAAGCTCGGCACATTGGAGATCGCGCGGACGACGGAGGACCCTTGGACCGCGAGCGACGTCGAGTTGCTCGAACAGGCGGCGCGCCAGATCGCCATCGCCGTGGAAAATGCGCTGTCGTATCGGGAACTGGCCGAGATGAAAGAGCGTTTGGCCAGCGAAAAGCTGTATCTCGAGGACGAATTGCGTCTGGATCAGAATGCCGGCGACATGATCGGCGAGGGACCCGCGTTCCAATCGATTCGCAGGAGCATCCAGATTGTCGCGCCGACCGATGCCACGGTCCTCATTCTGGGCGAGACCGGAACGGGCAAGGAACTGGTGGCGCGGGCCATCCACGATTCAAGTGGACGCGCCAAGGCGAACTTCGTGAAAGTCGACTGTTCCGCAATCCCCGCGAGTCTGCTCGAAAGCGAGTTGTTCGGCCACGAGAAGGGTTCGTTCACCGGCGCCGTGGGACAGAAGATCGGTCGCTTCGAATTGGCGCATGGCGGTACGTTGTTCCTGGATGAAATCGGAGAAATGCCGCTCGAGTTGCAGTCCAAGATACTGCGCGCGATCCAGGATCAGGAGTTCGAGCGCGTGGGCGGCAATCGCACCATCCACGTGGATGCCCGCTTCGTCGTCGCCACCAACCGCGATCTGAAGGCAATGGTGAACGAAGGCCGTTTCCGCGCGGACCTCTACTACCGTCTGCATGTGTTTCCGATGACACTGCCTCCATTGCGCGAGCGGCGCGAAGACATCCCGATCCTGGCCCGCTATTTCGTGCAGAAGTACGCCCGTCGCATGAAGCGGACCATCGAAACGATTCCCGCCGCGGTGTTGGATGCGCTCTGCCGCTACGATTGGCCGGGAAACATCCGCGAGTTGCAGAACGTCGTCGAGCGAAGCGTCATCCTGACGCACGGCAGCGTCCTGACCGTGGCCATGCCGGAATGGGCGGCTCGGACGGTTACCACGGGAACGCCCGCACGGCGCGCGGAACTAGACCAAAGTGCGGAACGCGAAAGGATTCTGAGTGTGTTGAAAGAGGCCAACGGCGTTGTGGGCGGTCCAAACGGAGCTGCAGCGCGGCTCGGTCTCAAACGAACCACGCTGCAATCGCGTATGCGGAAGTACAAGATCTGCCGGCTGTACCACTAGCGAGGGCCGAAGCGGCGCCACCCGCCGCCAGTCACCACCACGCGCGGCGCGACACGGACATATCCGCGGCTGACGACCGGCCCACCGTAGTAACCGTACCAGTCATCGCCATAGTAGTCGTCGTAGTATCCGTAGTCGTCATAGAAGTAATAAGGGTCGTAATACCCGTAACTGTAATAGCTCGGGTAATATCCGCCCCAGTAGGAGTAATAGCGAGGATAGTAGCCGCGGTAACCGTGGCCGTAGCTGCGGCCGCCTCCGTACCAACCCCGATAGCTGGAGCCGCCGTGTCCACGGTAGTTGCCCGAGTAGTAGCCACCCCGGTAGCTTCCGCTGTGGTTGTAGCTTCCGCCGCGGTTGTAACTGCCCCCGCGGTTGTAGCTTCCACCGCCTCTATAGCTTTGGCTATACCCTCCACCGCGGCTGTAGCTTCCGCCGTGGCTGTAGCTTCCGCCGTGGCTGTAGCTGCCACCCCGGCTGTAACCGCCACCGTGGCTGTAGCCGCCACCTCCTCGACTGAACCCTCCGCCGTGGCTGGAGCCGCCGCCGCGACTGAACCCTCCGCCGCCCGACGATCGCCCGCCGCCGTGCGAGCCGCCGCGCCCCTGTGCCCAGCACGCGCCGGCCAACGCCACTGAAACCAGAACCACCATTAGCTTGCGCATCGTGTCCTCCTCAAGCCCCTCAATCGGCTACCAGCGATGACCGCGCCAATGCCTGTGCCCGTAGTAGCCGCGTCCGAAGTAGATGCCGAACGACGGGCCGTAATAATACGGATAGTAGGCCGGCCCGTAGTAATAGCGTGGCGGCACACAACCATATGGGCCGCAATCTCTGTTCACCAGCGACGGCCGCCGCGCCAGTTGCTGTTGCGGCTGGTCGTAATCTTCACGCGACACCCAGCGGAAGGCGTGCGGCGCGCGTTCGGTCGAGATGGTGACCGGCGTTTCAATGCGGAAGGTCAGCACGGACTCCGGAAAGATCACCGTCTCATGTCCTCGGGTCAACAGCACACCTACGACGCCCGCCGCGGCGCCCACGCCAGCGCCGATAGCGGCTCCGCGTCCCCAGTCCGCTGCCGCGCCAATGGCGGCGCCGACTGCCGTTGTGGATGCAATCGCACCTGCGTCACGGCCTTCGGTGGTGGGGCCTGAACGGCCGATGAACTGCGTCTGAATAGGGACCTGCTCGCCGTCCACTAAGCTGAGGTCCGTCAGTTGTACCGCCAACCGGGAGACACCTTTGACCCGTCCCGCCTTGACCGCTTCTTCCACGCGTCCGCTCAGCGTCTGTCCGCGGTCGGCGACCACCACGCCATCCACCACCACCGGCTTCACCAGCGTTGCTGTGAAAGCATCGCCCTGCTGGTTGCGGTCAGAGGACAACGGTTGGTCGACGCGGACCGTCACGTACGTACCTCGCTTCAGGATCAACTGCGCCGGAACAGGCTTCTCTTCCGGCAGCGGTTCCATCCTCCGCGC
>CAZDIZ010000146.1:0-15415 GCA_964505625.1 uncultured Solibacteraceae bacterium
GTTATCCAGCTCACGGTAACTCGCATCACCGTCCATGCGCGTGTTGTGGAACCAGGTGTGATTGGAGACGGTCAGCCGCTCGGTGGGGAACACGCTCAACGTGAGATTCCCCACACTGACACCGCGCCGCGCGTCGCCTATCACCACTACCTGCCGATTGCGCGCGGCGGCAAAGCGATCGGTACCCACGGCCGTCTCATCAAGGAGAAAGCCGCGGCGGCCTGAAGTGTATGCGAAACGTCCGTTGGCTGCGAACCAACCGCGCTGTTCGGTCGAGAGATTTGCGCGCCAGCTAGGCGACGTGCCGTGATACGGCTCGGTGCGGCGAAATGATGCGAGCGTGGTGCGATCCGTCGTGTTCGCACCGGCGCTAGCCTGATCCAGCACAAATCCCGTGTCTTCCTTGAAAGACTCCCAGCCTCGCACCAGCGTCAGACGCAGGCCCGCGAACGCAACGTCACCGCCTAGCCGGTACTCGTTGCGCGTGCGCCGCACATCGGCCATCAGTGGAAACTCATCGCCGCGTCCATCGAACAACTGCACGGTGGAAAGAGCCGGGCCGTCCTGCGCACTGCGCGAATAGCCCAGAAAAAAACGCACACGCAACTGAGGGAAGAATGTGAGATCGTGATCCTGCATGCGCCGCTCGGTGTCCATGCGGTGCCATCCGCCAGCCACCGTGAGAGCTGGATTGAAGTACTTGTTCATACGCCAGTTTAGGTCGTAGCGGTAGAGCTTGTTACGCGCCACGCGCAGCGAGGCCGATTCGTACGGATCGTTGCCCAGCCCCTGCGCGGAGATCACCAACTCATCGAACCAACTCGCCTGCCCTTTCTTGGAATACACACCCAGACGGCTGGAGAGCACTCTCAATCCATTGCCGAAGTTCACTTGGCTGCGGTATGAGCCGGTCTCTCCACCCACGGTGTAGAAGCGATACCCGGTCTCGACCTCGTTGACCACGTTGTAAGGGCCAATGGTCGCTCCGCGAACTTCGCCCACTGCCTCATTCGTCGGTGCGACAGTGGGCTGCGCCAGCAGCATTGAGGAGATCGCCGTCAGGAGTATCAACACCGTTTTTCGCATGGCTCCTCCCTAGCGCAAGAACTTCGGATCGGAGTTCGATCCGTGGATTCGCACGTGACAGGTAGTGCAATTCTGATAGCGCGGATCGGCCATGTTGTGCGACGACGATTGCCGCGTGATGCCATCCCCCTGCCGCCCGAACCCGCCCGTGCCGTTGTGGCATTCCAGGCACAACGTGAACACCACGGGCCGTCGCAGCAGCTTCGCATTCGTCGACCCGTGCGGACTGTGGCAGGTCTCGCAGCCTTCCACGCGCACCGCGCCGTGTTCGAACACAAACGGACCACGCTTGTCCGAGTGGCACTTCATGCACGCCTCCTCGGTTTCGAGAGCGTGATTCACCATGCGCGGTCGCGCACCCATGCGCCAATTGGGCGCGGGCGTTCCATGCGGGTTGTGGCAATCGGTGCATTGCATGAAGCCTTCGTTCACCCGATGCTTGAAAGGCGCCGAGAACTGCGCGCGCACCGGCGCATGACAGCCGTAGCAGACTTCGCGTTGTTGTTGCTTGGCCAGCAGAAACTTGGGTGCGGGCGATTTGTGAATGGAGTGGCAACTGGTGCAGGCGACATCGGCCAGCGTGTGCGCCGAGCGGCGTATGTTCGCGCGCGTCACGTCCTGGCTGTGGCAGGTCAAACAGCGGTCGATCACCTGCCGCGGCGTCATGGTAGAAAACGCCTTGATGGTGGCCTTACCCCCGCGTGCCGCCACATGTGCCTGCCCGCCGCCGTGGCATCCTTCGCATCCAACCTTCTCCGGAGGAAGATTACCGGCCGGGATGCTTTTGAAGTGCGGGTTGCGATGAAAGTTCATCCACACATTCGGGTGGCACGTTTTGCAGGTGTCGCTGCCAACGAAGCCCGCCGGACCGGGCGGCGCACCCATCGCGATCAACCACGGCGCGAGAAAAAGCGGGACGGCCCGAAGACCGTCCCATAGCCGTTGGCTGCGGCTCGTCAAGAAATCACTGTTTGACTGGAATCGTGGTACCCGGTTGAGTCTCATAGCTTCCGATGCGAATGGAAACCGGTATATTGCCGTCGGCGGTAGCAGCCGGAACGCGCACGTTGAACTGGTAGAGCCCACTGATGGACTGCGGCGCCAGGCCTGCGTAGAGGATGTCTTCGCTCGCCAGCACGCGGCCTCCGATCGTCACGTTGAAACTGTCGCGCAAGCTGGCCTGACCGCTGGGCCTGTCACCCGCGGCGGAGAACGGATTGGTCACACCAAAGCCCGTGCCATACAGCACCACAACATCGCCTGGCTTGGCCGCTTTTCCGCCCTGAACCACGGTCGCGTCGGCAAGGATGTTGCCCGCGGCATCGGTGGCGGCGATACTACCCGACCCGCCAAAGGTGAAGAACGCCGGTGAGTAGAGCTGCATCGGTGCGTCGTTCACGGATTCACTCTTGATTTCATTCGGCGTGCCGGGGTTCAGGATGACCTTCACCTCAACCGGTCCCAGATCGTTTGTGGATGGCACCTGCGCATTGATCTGGCTGTTGCGTACGAACACCAGCGGTGCGCGTTTACCAGCCACTTCAACGGCCACGCAGGCCAATTGCTTGGGGAAGCTACCGTCCACCAAGTCCTCGGGCGCCGCCAGACGGTCTTCGCCGGTGGGCAGGAATCCCGTACCGAAGATGGTCATCATTGAATTGATGGAAAGCCCGGTGGCGAAGGAAGCACCGTTACGCACACCAGTGATGGTGGGCCGGCCGGTGAGGTTGCAGCCCGTGGCCGAGTAAATGCGTAGCTTGGTGGTGTAGATGTGATCGCCCGTGTTGGTTCCGTTATTGTTGGCTGCGTTGCCAGCCGCATAGAAGACCACGTCACCGGCCTCCTGCGCCGGCGGCGTCCATTCCACCTGCCAGGTCGACCAGCCGGTCACACCAGGGTTGGTGGACGCCAGTTGATGACTGGCGAATTCCAGATCGCCGTTACAGGGAGCATCGCGCTCGTCCGGCGCGCACTTAACACGCACCTCGCTGCTCACGGTGAACCTTCCGGCCGCCTTGGTTTCGTCGCTGGCAAGCCGCGCGGTCAACTGAAAACCCCAGCGGCTGGCCTCCGGGTGCTGTAGAGCCACCAGGATGGTCTGCTTTACTCCAGGCGTATACGCACTGGTCTTGAGCCAGAATTTCCCGCGTGTGTCGTAGTTCGCCGACGGCTCGCCGCGATGGCATGCCGTGCAGCTCAAACCGCCATCCACCGTTGCTCCGGTGCGTTTGGTCGCCGGTCCCGCGCTTCTGGCAGCCAGCGTCATGGGTATGACGGCTGCCGCCAGAAACACAAACGTTTGTACCGCTCTTGTGAACATGGGCCTCCTCTTCGTCACTTTTGTATGGTGATAAAGACGTTGTCTTGCGTGCGCACCGAACCGAGTTGCGCCGCTACCTTGTAATCACCGTCGGCGAGATTCGCGGGAACCTTCACGTTGAACTGATACTCGCCGGAGAAGATCAGATAACCGGTATCGAGAATCTCCCCTTCGGTTTCGCCGAAGAAGATCTTGACGCTGCTAGTCATGCGTAGCGGCGTGGTCACCACTTTCCCGGCAGGGATCTCCGGATTAGTGGAGCCAAACCCGGTGCCAAACATCAGCACGACTTCGCCCGGCTTCACGGGGCGTGTATTGATACCCAGCGGCTGCAGCAATCCGGCTTTGCCCGCGAATGTCCCGTCGGAGATCACCGCGCCCAAGTACTTCTGGCCATCCACAACGCTGCCTGCCCAGGTGAAGAACGCAGGCGCCAGTGCCTGCTTGGTGACCGTAATCGGGTCGCTCGTGCCGTTGGGTGTAGTGACCTGCACCTGCACCGGCCCGGTCGCACCGTCCGACGGAGCCTGCACGTTTATCTGGCTCGGGCTGATGAAGTAGACGTATGCCGGCTTGCCGTTGATGGATACTTTGACACCGTCCAACTCGGTGGGCAACTGTCCTCCCACGATTTCGTCCGTGCGCCAAGTGCGTTGACTGGTCGTGAAATTCGAGCCGTAAATGCTCAGCCAGGAGGAATCCGAAAACACCGCCTGTGAGTTCCAGGCGTTCACTACTCCGCCTTGCGAGATGGCTGGTTTGGGCTGCGTTGCGGCGGGAGTTAGCCGGTAATTCGCGGTGTAGATTAGGTCTCCCGCGTCGTTGCGCCCGTTGCCGTTGGCGGCGTTGCCGGCCACGTAGAAACGCACATCGCCGACGTCGGTCGCCGGCGCGGTCCAATCGAATGCGAAGATATTCGCGCCGGTGCCGCTTGTTGTGTGTTCAACAAATTCGAGCGGTCCCGCAGCTGAGCAGCCGGCGGCCGGTTTCAGGCTCCCGTCCTCGCAGATCACCTGCGTCGAGGCGTCGGTGGACGAGAATGTACCTGCCTGCCCCTTGGTATCATTCGACGCCAGTCTGGCCGTCAGTTGGAATCCCCAGCGCCGGGCGGAGGAATCGGTGACGGTCACGGTTAGGCGTTGCTTGACGCCGGGCGTATAGGTCAGCCCCGCCGGGAAGGCGATCTCGACCTTGCCCGATCCTGTATTCACACCATTGCCGTGACACTCCGTGCACAGTCCGTCGCCCGGCGCACCAGTCTTGCGAGGATCCGGACCTCCCGAGTATGCATAAATCAACACCGGCAACACCGACAACACCACCGCGAATTTCGCCCACAGAATCTTCCGCGACCCAGTCATGGCATTTTCCCCACTTCCCTAGCTTGGATGTAGTGTAGCCGCCAACGATTTCCCTGAACAGGTGGCGGCTCGAGAGTTTACAAGTGAAACAATTCAATCTTCCCCGCGTCCGCCTTGGCCGGCGGCCAGTTTCAGCTTGCGTTGCTGGACCAGTATTCGGGCCATTTCAGCGCCCGTCCACTCGCAGAGCATCGTCTGGTCTTGAGGCGTCAGGCGCGCCTCCGGATGCAACGCCAAATATCTTGACAGCGGCATGCGGCCTGACTTTACGTTGGCGCAGGCAGCCCCCAGCAGTCCCACGGCGGTGACCGGCACACGGCCCGTTTCATCGGCCCATTCCGAGAAGTTCATCGCCTGCCGGGCCGAATTCACATCCTGCGCGATGTGCCAGGAAAGCGGCGCGACCCGCGAATACCACGGCCAGCGAGTCTGGTTGGAATGACAGTCCATGCATGCGCGCCGCAGCAGGTTTGACACCTCGGCGGACATTTGCGAATTGGCTTCGATCATGCGGCCCGGCGCCGCCGGCGGGTTCGTCTTCGGCGGCCCGGGCACCACCTGCAACACCGCGAAGACAATTCCCGCCAGGATCGCCCCGGCCCGAATTCCCGCTGTCACCTTTGCGGTCAGCCCCATGCGTCCATGCTAAGGACTCCGCCTCTCCAAGTCGTTGCCGAAATGTAAGAGTCCTGTGAAAAGCTCTGCGGAGCGCTTTTACAAATTGTTTACAGGAATCACACCAGCCTCCGGTGGGGATTCCCTAGCATGGGGACATAACACGACCCAAGAGGGGATGAACAATGCAGCCAAACCAACCGGAACAAGTCAGACTGACCCGAAAAGAATCCGAATTACTGGATTTTCTGGTCCGCAACGCTGGTGAGGCCGTGCACAGGCAGGTCCTTCTCAGCCAGGTGTTCGGCTATTCGCCGGAAGCCAGAACGCGAACACTCCAGGTCCACATACGCCGCCTGCGAGAGAAGTTGGGCCCCCAGCGAGCTCAATATATCGAAACGATCTTCGGCGTGGGTTACAGATTTCAGTCCCTTTCCCAGCCGCCTGCATCTATTCAAACAGGACTACTGTAGCCGGCGTGCAGACGATACTGGTGATTGACGACGACGATAGCCTCCGCGACACCATCGGAGTGATGCTGGAGCAGGAAAGCTTCCACGCGGTGCTGGAAGGCGACGGCAAGGCCGGCTTCGAACGCGCACTGGCGAGCAAACCGGACCTCGTCCTGGTCGATCTGCGCCTGCCGGGCATGAGCGGCATCGAAATCTGCAAACACTTGCGCGCCGCACATGCGCGCCTGCCGATCATCGTGCTGAGTGCGGTCGGCGAAGAAATCGACAAGGTCCTGCTGCTAGAGATCGGCGCTGACGACTACGTCGTGAAACCCTTCGGCGCGCGCGAACTGGTGGCCCGCATTCGAGCCGTGTTGCGGCGCGTAGCCCCGGCAGCGGAGAAGACCGCCCGCTTCGGCGACATCGTGATCGACTTCCACCGGCGCACGGTTGAAAAAGGCGGCAAGGAAATCAAGTTCACGCCCTCGGAATACAACCTGCTCACCTACTTCGTGCAGAATCCCGGCCGGCCGCTTACCCGTGACATGATTCTCAATTCGGTATGGGGTTATGAGTTCTTTCCCAACACGCGCACGGTAGACGCGCACGTGGTGAAACTACGGCAGAAGATGGAAGCCGACCCGGCGTTACCCAAACACTTTGTGACGGTGCACGGAGTGGGCTACCGGTTCGTCCCCTGAGCGGCGGTCCATGCACGTGGAGAACAAGCCGGCGGCAGTCCTGGTTGTGGAAGACAATTATTCCTGTGCAACCACGCTCGAGTTGGCGCTATCCAATGTACAGGGACTGAGCGTAGTTCTGGCCGGTTCGGTGGCGGAAGCGCTTCGCATGATTGACGAGGCCTGCCCTGAAGTGTGCGCCGTCGTCACCGATTTGAACATGCCGCGCATGAGTGGCTTCGAACTGATCGCGAGCATTCGCCGCGACAGCCGCCATCGGGCGTTGCCAATCATCGTCGTAAGCGGTGACACCGATCCGAAAACGCCGGACCGGGCGCGGGCGGCGGGAGCTGACGCGTATTTTTCCAAACCGTTTTCGCCGGCACGGCTGAGACAGAGACTGGAGCAGCTACTGAATGCCAACCAAGCATGATTGCGTAGCAGCTTACGCGCGCCGCCTCAGCGCGCTAGCCCTCACCTTGCCGTTCGCGGTGTTATCGACGCTCCACGCCGAATCGCCTCCTTCCGCCGAATTGCGTCAGATCCTCGAACGCGTCGAGCGGCTCGAGCAGGCAAACCGCCAACTGCGCGAGGAAGTCCGCGCGCTGCGAGCCGAACTTGACCGTACTACGAACCCCAGCGCGAGAACCGACGAGAAGGTAGCGGTGCTGGAAAACCGCGTCGAGGAGCAGGCGCAAACCAAAGTGGAAGCATCGCAGCACTTGCCGGTCCGTCTCACTGGGATGGTGCTGTTTAACGCGTTTCTGAACTCGCGCAACAACAACGGCTCACAGTACCCCACCACGGCAGTCCTGGGCTCCGAGCGCAATGCGGGCGGCTCAATGCGGCAAACGTCGATCGGTCTCGCCTACGGACCGTCGCCGACAGTTTGGGGCGGCAAGGTGACCGGCACGGTCTTCATGGACTTCTGGGGAGGCAGCGGTCAGTCCCTGGACCAAACCGTGCGTCTGCGAACCGGCACCATTGCCGTCAACTGGAACACACGGCGCATCGTAGCCGGGCTGGAAAAACCCATCTTCGCGCCGCGCGATCCCAACTCGCTTGCGCAAGTGGGCGTCTCGCCGCTAACCGGCGCGGGCAATCTATGGCTTTGGGTACCGCAAGCGCGTTTTGAACAGGACCTGCACCTAAGTGAAAACTCCACGCTTCGCGCACAGATCGGCGTCGTGCAGACGCGTGAGAACTACACACGAACCGCGACAAATGGATACACGCCCGAAGTTCCTGGCGCGCGCCCCGCATTGGAGGGCCGTTTCGAATTCGGGCACGGCTCCGCGCGCCGCATCGAGATCGCGCCGGGCTTTCACTTCAGCACCAGTCACGTCGCTTACCAACCCGTACCATCGCGCATCCTTTCGTTCGACTGGTTCGCGCGCCCTCTGGCCGCCGTCAAACTCTCGGGAGCATTCTTTACCGGGCAGAATGTCGCCATACTCGGAGCAGGCGGCGCCGGCCCCGGATTCACGGCGCTTTCGGCTTCCACCATCCGGCCAGTGCATGCCACCGGCGGCTGGAGCCAGTTAACCTATCGCCTTTCACAGCGGCTGTCACTCAACTTCTTCTCCGGTCAACACGACAACCGCAACTCGGATCTATTGAACGGCATGGTGGGGAAGAACCTGCTGTTCGGCGCCAACTTCTTCTACCGGCTCGCGCCCAACGTGATCGTGAGTTTCGAATCGTCGCAAGTGCGCACGCACCGAACCGGTACCGGTACGGTCCTGAACAACCACTATGACCTGGCTCTGGCGTATTTGTTCTAGCGGTTTGTTCACCCTACCGGCGCTGGCCGCGACGCTTAGCGGCACGGTGCGTATTGTCGATTCGTCGGACACGGGCGTGCGGAAGCGCTCCGATTTTTCAGGCGTGGTGGTGTGGCTGGAACCTGTGGGCACGCGCATAGTACCGCCGCTGTCCGCCGGTGCGCCGCGTGCGAAGATGATCCAGAAAGACAAACGCTTCGTTCCGCATGTGCTGGCTGTGCGGACCGGTTCCATCGTGGATTTTCCGAACTACGATCCGATCTTTCACAACGCGTTTTCGAACTTCAGCGGCCAGATCTTCGACGTTGGATTGTATCCGCCTGGCTCGACGCGTGGCGTCGAGTTCAAACGCAGCGGCATCGTGCGAATCTTCTGCAACATCCATCCCACCATGAGCGCAGTTATCGTCGTGCTCGATACCCCGTGGTTTGGGATCTCCTCGGCATCGGGGGGATTTGAGATCCGCGATGTTCCACCAGGCGACTTTCAGCTTCACGTGTTTCATGAGCGCGCCACTGAAAAGACACTGCAAGCGCTCGCTCGCCGCATCGCCGTGAACCACTCGAATTCCGTCGTCGCGCCCCTGATCATCACGGAAACCGGCTACGTGGAAACGCCGCACAAAAACAAGCACGGCAACGATTATCCGGCCGCGGCCGGCGAGGGCGGGCGTTATCACTTTGGACATAAGCAATGAGACGCAGTATCTCCCGGCTCACGTTGTTGTGGAAGATCCTGTTGTCCACCTCCGTGGCTATCACGCTCATCTTCGCGCTCACCGGATGGCTGATCGTCAAACACACCACTCTCACCACGTCGCAGAGCCTGGAAGACGAAGTCAAAAGCAGCTTCGAAGTGTACCGTTCCCTGTGGCAGTCCCGCGCACAACGGCTTTCCTCACTCAGCCTGATTCTCAGCGCGATGTCCGATGTCCGCGCGGCATTTTCGACCGGCGATGAAGCCACCATCCGCGATACTGCGCGCGAGCTTTGGTCCCGGGTTTCCGAAACCGACGCCATCTTCCTGGTTACGGACCCGCGCGGCCGCGTTATCGCTTCCCTGGGCGGAGAGCCGGCGGCATCGCTTCCCGACAAGCTCGACGTGGTGACGAGAGCCGCCAAGGCGTTTCCGAAGCAAGGGGCCGGCTTCCTTGCTCGCGAAGATCGCCTTTTTCACATCACCATCACGCCGGTCTACGTGCACACAACCGCGGGCACCGCGTTGCTCGATGTACTGGTGGCGGGTTATGACGTCGATTCGCGCGTGGCACGTACCTTGAAGCAATCTACCGGCGGCAGTGAGTTCATCTTCGAAACCGGCGGGCGCGTGGTCGCCACTACGCTCGATGCCTCGGCCACCGCTCGCGTGGTGTCCAGCCTGCAAGCGAACTCCGGGTTACGGCAAGTGAGCGACGGATCGAATGCCTACGCGCCACTCGTCACTCCGCTCACCGATGTCGAGGGCCACCCGATGGGTCGCTTGCTGATTCTGCGTTCTTTCGAAACCGCACGGCGGCATATCGGTGAGCTGCGCCGCGACATCATCCTCTTGTGGCTCGCCAGCATAGGTGCGGGACTGGCGCTCACTTACGTGCTGGCGCGGCGAATCGTGCAGCCGGTCAAGGAACTCGATCGTGCAGCCTCGGCGGTAGCCGAACAGAATTACGATTATCGGGTCTCCGTCACAAGCCACGACGAACTCGGGCGTCTGGCGCGAACCTTCAATAACATGTGCGCATCCATCCGCCGCGCGCGCGAGGAGTTGATCCGCCAGGAGCGCATTTCCACCATCGGGCGCCTGTCCACCTCGATTGTCCACGACTTGCGCAATCCACTGGCGGCCATTTACGGTGGCGCGGAGATACTGGTGGACAGCGATCTGCCGCCGCACCAAGTCAAGCGCCTGGCTTCCAACATCTACATTGCCTCCCGGCACATCCAGGAATTGCTGCAAGAGCTTCTGGACGTCAGCCGCGGAAAAGGGCAGGAGCGCGAACAGACCAACTTGCGCGCCGTCGCCGAAATCGCCTGCGCGTCGCTCGCTGCCGGCGCGGAAGCGCAATCGGTGTCGATCGAGGTCGACATCCCCGAGTCCATCGAACTGCCGCTTGAGTGCAGCCGCATCGAACGCGTCTTCGCCAACCTCATTGGCAACGCCCTGGAGGCGATGCCGGCCGGAGGCCGCATCCACATCTCCGCGCGTGTAGTTGACGGCGCCGCGCAGGTGGAGGTGCGGGATACTGGTCCGGGCATCGCACCTGAGATCCGGGACCGCCTATTCCAGCCCTTTGCCACATCCGGCAAGCATGGCGGACTGGGCATCGGCTTGGCGCTCTCTCGTCAGACCATCCTAGACCACGGTGGAGACATGTGGCTGGCAAATGAACAAGGACCCGGCGCCTGCTTCCGTTTCCGGCTGCCGCTTGCGCACACGAAGACTTAACCGGATCGAGTAGCTCGCCCTACGAAAGAAACGCATCCACTTCGGCACGTGTGGGGATGGAAGCTTGCGCGCCGGCGCGAGTCACCGAAATGGCCGCGGCGGCGTTGGCGAAGCGGAGCGCTTCGGCCGGCGGACGGTCTTCACTCAGTGCCACGGCGAGCGCTGCGTTGAAGGTGTCGCCGGCGGCGGTCGTATCCACGGCCTTCACCGAAAACGGTTCGCCGTGGATTTCATTGGTGCCATCCCACCACAGGCATCCCGCGTCGCCCAATTTCATCACTACCGTGCGCGGTCCAAGCCCGGCCAGGTCGCGCGCCATCGCCGCAGCCTGCTGGCGATCCACACGCGACGCCGGACGCCGCAGCAGAATGCAGGCTTCGCTTTCGTTGGGCGTCAGGATGTCCACATGCGCAAGCAGTTCAGGTGCAAGCGGCTGCGCGGGCGCCGGATCGAGCATCGTCAGCGCGCCTTCCTCGCGCGCTACCGCGAGTGCGCGCTCCACGGTCTTGAGCGGCGTCTCCAATTGAAACAACACGCAGCGTGCGCCGCGGAAGATAGGACGAAACGCTTCCACGTCGGCCGCATGCAGTTCGTGATTCGCGCCCGGCGCAACCACGATGGAGTTTTGCGCGGCCTGATCCACCCAGATCAGCGCCACACCGGTGGGTTGAGCCTTGGTGGCGTGAACAGCGCTCACGTCTACGCCCGCCGCGGACAGACTGGCCTTGAGATGATCGGCGAATACGTCGTAGCCCACGCGGCCGATCATGCTCGCCGAGACTTGCTTGCCGCCGAGCCGCCCCGCCGCACAAGCCTGATTAGCGCCCTTGCCGCCGGGGATCAACTGAAAATCGCGGCCCAGGATGGTTTCGCCGGGCGCGGGCAAGTGCGCAACGCGAACCACAAAGTCCATGTTCAGACTGCCCACCACGGCGATGCGTGCGCTCATCGTCCCAAATCGATGCCGAGCTTCTTGAGTTCCTCCGCATAGTAGCGCTTGTGCAGAAGATCCCACTCCTCGGTTCCTTCGGCGATCTCGCGCTTCTGCGAACGGATCTTCTGCCGCGCGGCGCGATCCACCTTCTCTTCAATGGTGAGTAGCTCGCTGATGTCGTGCACCAGCGTTAGCCGTACTTCGTTGGTGTCACGCTTGAAACGCACTTCACGCGCCTTGCGCAACGCGGTCACCAATTTATGCGAGATGTCGTTGATCTTGTCGCGCGACAACTTCATGTTGTCGCCGGTATCGCGGCCCGACGCGCGGATCACCTTGCGCTGCGTGACCAGGGTGTTCTTGATGCGGCGAAACATCTCCTGGTAGCTGACGCCTTCGCGACGCATGTAGTCGCTGTATTGGCTGAGGATGTCGCGGACCTCGTCGTTCAAACGATCCTCGACCATCAGTTCGTCGGTGATGAGATTGGTGGTGAGCTCGCAAACCGCCTGGGGATTGGTGATATCGACGACTTTGGGGGTCAATCCCGCGACAAGTTGGCGGGACAAATACGCGATGAATTCCCTGGCAAGCAGCATTCTTGGGGCGCCACACGAAACAAAAAAGCGCCAAATTGAAGTGTAGCGACCTGAAGAGAACGGTGTCAACGCATGAAGCACATACCCACTGCGAACTCGCCACCGCGCGTGCACTCGCTGCGAACCCCACGCCGGACTTGTTACCTTGGAATTGTTGGTAGTCCACGCATCATGGAAGAAGTTGAACAACACCCCATAGGAATCTTCGACTCGGGAGTCGGAGGCCTCACCGTTCTCAAGACACTTCGCGAAGCGCTTCCCGGGCGCGATTTCCTTTACGTCGGCGATACCGCGCGCGTCCCTTACGGCCGTAAGCCGCGCGAGATGGTCGAACAGTTCGCCTGGGAGATCACCGGATTCCTACTCGAAAAGCACGCCGATGCCGTGGTGATCGCCTGCAACACGGCTTCCGCCGCGTCACTGCCTCGGCTGGCCGAGGAAACGCCGGTTCCCGTGTGGGGTGTCGTCGATCCTGGCGTGAACACTGCCTGCAAGCTCACGCGCACAGGCCACGTCGGTGTCATCGGCACGCGCGGCACCATTGACAGCGGTGCGTATCAGAACCGCCTGCGCGCGCGCGGCCTGGACGTTTGGGCCCGCGCCTGTCCGCTGTTCGTGCATCTGGTGGAGGAAGGCTTGGCCGACTCTGCCGAAGCCGAACTACTCGCGCACCATTACCTGGACGATCGGCCGCCCGTCGATGCGTTGATCCTCGGCTGTACGCACTATCCGCTGCTGGAAAACGTCATCCGCCGCGTCGTGGGTGAACAGACGGCCATCGTGTCGAGCGCTCAAGCCATCGCCGCTATGGTTCGTGAAACACTCGGAGCCGCGCCGGTGTCACCCGGCCACCGTCCCGGCACGGTCACGCATTATGTCACCGGCGACGCGGCCTCCTACCGTCACACGGCCGAGCGCATTGGCGGTGTCGACGGCCCCATCATCAAAGTCGATTCGCTAGCCAGCGTCGCCCAGCTTCACTCGGCGATCTGAAACGAATACAAATCGGCTTTCTTCATCTGGAAGCGAAGATAGACGGCCTTGCCGCGCAGCGGGCTCAGATCGGATTTGCCGCGCCACTTCACGGTGTAGTCGAGCGCGTCGGTCACAATCGGATCGCAATCCTCCAGCGTGTATCCGGGAATGGCCTTCTCCCACATCGACGCCGGCGTTTTGAAATCGGGCGCTTCGATGACGGCTACGCGTATGCCGTCGCTCGGCTGCTGATAGGCTTTGGGCAGCGCGCTGCAATTGAGCACCAGACGATTGCCTTCGACGACGAACTGGCGCGTCAACAGGTACCCGGTCTGTTCGCCGGCGTGATTGGAGATGAAGCGGTCCCGGCGCATCCGGCACACGCCCACCGAGGTTTCCGAGAACCACTCGGATTGTCCGCGCGGCGAAGCGTAGTAATAGATGAGCATGTCGGTGCCCACCTCAACTGGCGGCAGCGCGCCCACTTCCACCTGCCCGTGATCGAAGCTGCCTTCGGGGCCGCGCGGGATGAACGGTTTGCGGTCCCAGGTACGTTCCCAACGGATGCCGTCGCGGCTGGTGGCCAGATACACCTGGTTTTCGCTCTGTCCTTTTTCGTGCTGCATCTGCGCATAAAGGCCGATGAACACGCCGTGCCGGCGGAACACCATCACGTTGTCGTAATCCGGCTCGTCGCGCTCGTCCGGATAGAACACGGTCCTCGGCATCGACCAGTTTTTGAAATCCGCGCTGGTCGTGAGTGCCATGCGGCGTCCGGTGTGACGAACACCCTCCGGCAGCGGCCCCATGCCGCTCGGCCGGATCGACCCGCGCACGAACATGTACCACAGGTTCAGCTCCGGCACGCGCACCAGGTGATTCGGAAAGTCGCTGTGATAGCGAAGCAGAGGCTCCGGCAGCGTGTCCCAATGTAGCCCGTCGGCCGAAAACGCCAACCGCACACCGCTGCCGGTGTAGAGCATCATGTAGCGCCGCTTCGGATCCGACTGATCCGGATTCAACAAAACCTGCGCGCTGCTAGCCCGCTTGCCGCCCGGCCCGGTGTTCACAACATTGGTGCGCTCATAGCCGCGGAAAGGGAACCCTTCCAGAGCGGGTTTGACCCAGTTGAATCCGTCGTCGCTTTCAGCATAGCCCACGTAGTAGGAAGGACCTTGTTTTGAGAAATAGCTCGACAGGCTGAAACAGGTGTAATACATGCGGAACTTCTTCAGCCGCTCGTCATAGATCACCGCCGGGTCGCCGCCCACGCCTTCTTCCCAAGGCTTGTCCTGCACCAGCACCGGATTGCGAAGATGCTTGAGGACCGTGCCGGTTTCGCGCGTGACTTTCCAGCGGTCCTCCACCGCGTAGTCGTCCACCAACAACTGGATCTGATTTCCAATACGCAGCGGCTCACCGCGAAAGTAATTCTCCGGCACCGCCCCAAAACGCGCCTGTTGCGCCCAGGCCGGCAGAAGCAGGCACACACCCAGCAGTAGACTCTTCATATCATCCGGTGTCTTACCACGCCGGAAGCGTCCGCGGCAACGCTCGCCTAGTTCCGCCGCTTCAATCGCGCGATGCCGGCTTCGTAGCGCCGGATGTAATCGGCAACCGGCACACGCGCGATGGCCGCCCCAACAACGTCCAGCGGCAGGTCCTCCAGTTTACGGAACCGGACGCAACTCTTCCCCATGTCCAGCTTCAACCCGCGCGCCTTGAACTCGCCGCGAAACCAGCGTTCCATCTCCGAGTCCTGGTAAAGGCTCATCAGATACAGCGCCATGTAGTTCTTTTGCGAGGCCAGCGCCGCGAACGGCAACGGCTGGCGGGGATCGCAGTGGTAGCCGCCCGGATAGACCGTGTGCGGCACCACGTAGCCAATCATCCCGTACTGCATCTGTTCGGTGAAACCGTCCGGCAGATGTTTGAGAATCGTGGCGCGGACTTCGGAAATCGCGGCCAACCTGTCGGCGGAAAGTCCGGCAAGGTATTCGGTAACTGTCCCAGCTTTGCTTTGCATACTTGGACCCAGAATAATATGCAAAGCCGCCACCGGGCAAAAACACCACGGGCCACCTCAACGGTGGCCCGTATGCCTATAAGAACTTGGTGCGGAGAGGGGGACTTGAACCCCCACGAGATTGCTCCCGCTAGCACCTCA
>CAZDIZ010000147.1:0-1524 GCA_964505625.1 uncultured Solibacteraceae bacterium
GTCATGGAATCCTTGAAGTCGGCCGCGAGTACTCCGTTGACCCAGGTGCGGATGGAATCGCCTTTGCACTCGACGCGATACTTGTTCCACTCGCGATCCTTGAACGCGGTCTTGGCGGCGGGCCGCGTTGCGAAATCGTCCAGGAAGCGTCCGCGGCGGGCTTCGTCGTAAACGTTGCCGGAGCTGGCGCTGTCGCGTGTGGCGATTTCGACCTGGTAGCCGTAGACGCGATCCGGGCTCAGCTTGCGCTCCACGGGCTTGCCCTGGTCCTCGAACTTGAACGGCTCGGGACCCGGGTGGATTTGGCTGCGGAACTGCACGCCGGAATTCAATTCGGGGTCCACCTTCACTTCGAACTCCAGGATGAAATTGCCGTATTCTCTGTTCGTGCACAGAAACGAATTTGGACTGCCCAACACAGCGGTCCCGAGAATAGTGCCGTTGTCGACGACGTAGGTGGCGGTGCCGCTGTGTACCGTCCAGCCCTTCAGCGTCTTGCCGTCGAATAGCTTCTTCCAATCGCCGGCGTGGCATACGGCCACCAGCAGGCAGCACATCGCGATCAGTTGCCAGGTTCTCTTCATCTGCTCGTCTCGCTTTCGTTTCGAAATCTCAAGCCAGGGCGGCGGCGACAATCTCGCGCGCCTGGTCCACGATTTGCATGAGATGGTTCTCGCCGCGAAAACTTTCCGCGTAGAGTTTGTAGATGCTCTCGGTGCCGCTGGGGCGCGCCGCGAACCAGCCATTGACCGTCGCGACCTTGACGCCGCCGATGGAAGCGCCGTTGCCGGACGCACGCGTCGCGATGGACAGGATCGGCTCGCCGGCCAACTCATGCGCGGTGATGGTTTGCGGCGTGAGGTTGCGGAAGTTCTCTTTCGCTTCCGGCGTGCAGGGCGTGTCGATGCGGATGTAGGAGGATTCGCCGAACTCGGCGGCCAGCTTCTTGTACAACTCGCCGGGATCGCGTCCCGTGCGCGCGACAACTTCCGCCGCCAGCAATCCCAGGATCAGACCGTCCTTGTCGGTGGTCCACACGGTCGAATCGCGCCGCAGAAAACTCGCGCCGGCGCTTTCTTCGCCGCCGAAGCAAATGGAAGCATCGTGCAGGCCGGGCGTGAACCATTTGAAGCCCACCGGCACTTCCATGAGATGCCGTCCGCGCGCGGCCACGATGCGGTCGATGATTCCCGACGAGACCAGCGTCTTGCCGACGGCGGCTTCGGAGGACCACTCCGCGCGGTGCGCCAGCAAATAGTCGATCGCCACCGCCAGATAGTGATTCGGATTGAGTAACCCGGCGCCGCGCGTGACGATGCCATGGCGGTCGGCGTCCGGATCCGTGCCAAACGCCACGTCGAAGCGGTCCTTCAAATTCACAAGCGAGGCCATGGCGTACGGCGAAGAGCAATCCATGCGGATCTTGCCGTCGTGATCCACGGTCATGAACGAAAACGTCGGATCGGTGTTGGGGTTGACGACTTCGATTTGCAGATCGTAGGCTTCGGCGATCGGTTTCCAGTA
>CAZDIZ010000147.1:1624-2942 GCA_964505625.1 uncultured Solibacteraceae bacterium
CCGCCGTCGGAAGGCGGATTGTGCGACGGCGTGATGACGATGCCATCGGCCGGCCGCGTAGTGCTCACGCGGTTGTATGTGAGGATGGCGTGCGAAATGACGGGCGTGGGCGTCAGCCCGTCGTCGGCCTGACAGACGGTATCGATGCCGTTGGCCGCCAGCACTTCAATGGTGGTGCGCTCGGCGGCGCCGGATGCGGCATGCGAGTCCTTGCCCAGATAAAGCGGACCGCCGATGGAATGCGCGGTGCGGTAATCGCACACCGCCTGGACGATGGCCAGGATGTGCGCTTCGTTGAACGTGCCGTTGGAAGGTGTGCCGCGATGCCCGCTAGTGCCGAAGCTCACGCGCTCGAGCGGGTTTTCGGGATCGGGCTGCAACTCAAAGTAGTCGCGCTCGAGTTTAGCGGGGTCGATCAGCAACTCGGAAGGCGCCGGTTGCCCGGCAAGTGGATGGAGCCCCATAGCGTTGATTATGCCACGCGTTATCGTGGACGCTTCATCAGCCAGGCTTCGGAAACGATGGTTCCCCAGCCGCCGGTGTTGCGCCACGCCTCGCGTTCGACGCGCGAACCTCGCGCTACATCGGCCGCGCGTTCGAAGCGAATGGTCAGTTCACCGTCGCGCGTGGCTTCGCGTGGAATGTCGAAGGTGAAAAAGTCGCTTATACGTTCGGGAACCGCCACGTCCTTGGCCAGCACGAACTGGTCGGCGTAGATGGTTTCCGATTTCTGATTCATGCGCTCGCGGTAGCGCTCCTGATAGCGCGGGCGCACTAGCGTGAAACGGATCCGATAGGAAGCGTTCGGGTCCAGATTGCGGTAGTGGAACGTCACGCCCTGATCTTCATCCTGCGTGAAGTGCATGCTGCGCTGGCTGGGGCGATTGGCTTCGTCCAGCATCTCCGGCACGTAGGGCTGCCCGAAATCGTACGGATAACCGTTCACGATGTGGGGCGCGGGATTGTAAGTGCCGGCGTTGTCGTAGAACCCACCCAGGCCGGGGTTCTCGTAGTCGGTGATCATGGCCAACAACTCGCGGCGTTCGGCGCCGCGCGCGGCCTTGGCGCGCTCCAGTTGGCGCCGCATCCAGCCCAGTCCCAGAAAATCGTGATCCAAGTTGAAAATGCCTTCGCTGCGCACACCGTAAAGTTGGTTGCTCTCTTCTCCCAGTTTGGTGGCCTCACTGCGCAAACGGTTCATTTCCGCATCCGGCGGCAGATTCGCCAGCATGGCGAGCGATTCGGTGATAGCCGCATCAGTGGCTCCGGTCTTGAGCGCCAGGCGAATGCGTTGCTCAACGCGGCGCTCGACGGCACG
>CAZDIZ010000147.1:3042-13980 GCA_964505625.1 uncultured Solibacteraceae bacterium
TCGGAGCCGAACCACGTGCGTGCGTATTCGGCGACCAGATCGTCCACCGTGCGTTGCGGACTCCACAGCAGGCGCTGCCACATCCACTGATTGAAATGGTCCTGCGTGCCGCTGGAGTGCGTGCAATCGCCGATGCCGTAGCGCATAGTCTCGCCGAACACCCAGTGGTAGTAGCGCGGCCAGGCGAAGAAGCTTAGCCGGTCGTAGACCATGGTGAGCGCCTGGTCCGGACGGCGCTCGTAGATCCAGTGATTCCAGTGCGGCGGTTGATCGCCGTTTTTGTCCGCGCGCGGATAGGCCTGCACAAAACCGTTCTGCGAATAGCGCCAGTGCGTCAGCTCGTTGTAGAAAACGATGTCCTGCTGAGGTGGAAGCTGATGCAGGATCTCTTTCAAATAGCGGTCGAAGGGACCGAAGCCCGGATAGCGGAACAAATCCATGCGATGGTTTTGCCGATGGCCCGGCTGCCAACTCATGGCGTCCGAGCCGGGACCATAGCCCCAGGCCCGCAGCCACGTGCGCGGCTTCTCCTGCAGGTACTTGAAAATCGCGATGTCGCTTTCGTTGTCGAATTTCTGATTGGTGAAGAAGATCTGCGTCTCAGGATGATAGCGGCGGAGAATGCTCGCCATCTCCTCGCACAGGCGTATGAACACGCCGCCGTAGGGCTTGCAGCGATCGCATTCGCAGCCGCCGCCGTCGCCGCCGATGAAGCCGAGATAGTCGATGGGCGGCGCATTGCGGAATGTATCTTCGAATTTCTTGATGAGGGCCGCGCGCGCTTCCGGCACCGACGGACACAGATAACCTTTGCGGCCGATGGATTCGTAGCCTTTCCATTCCTCCGGGCCGGAGCCGACGTTGGGTCCGTAGTGCACCAGCGTCTTTAGACCCATTGAGCGAACGAAGTCGTACATGCCGCGGTCCGCGCGTGAGACGTCCACCTGTATGGTGTTAAGCCCGGCGAGCGCGTAGTCTTCAATCTTGCGCTGCGTCTCTTTCGCCGTCCAACGCCGCACCTTGCCTTTTTGCAGCGCCACGCCGCTTTGCCCGATTTGCGTACCGCGCACTTCGAACGCCGGAGCCGAGCGCAACTCGAACGGTACGGGAAAATCGACGCCGTTTGCGCGTGCTTCAGCACGACGCAGAATTTCTCCCACCGCGTAGATCACGCCGCGCTCGTCCACTCCCATGGCCACGAGCACGGTGCCTTGCGGGCCGGAGATGGTTTTCAGCGTGAAGCCTTCCGGATCCTTGAGCGGGCGGCGCTCGTCGAGCAATTGCGCCAGCTTGGGATGACTTTGCGCGGTGCCCAGCAGAATCGTGAGCGCGCCCGTCGCTTCCGTTTCGACGCGCACCGGAAGTTCGCGCAAGCGCTCGGAAAGAATCCGCGCCGCGTTTGACTCGACTCCGCCCGGCTGATCGGCCGTGCGGATCGTCACGCTCGGAAACGTTGCGCCGTTCGCGGTGGCGATGAACGCTAGGGCCGTCGCGAGAATGTATCCACGCATGGGCCTATTCTCGACGATGCCGCCTGCGTCGCGCAAAGCCTTTCCAGCATCGCTGTCAGTATTTCGCGCGCTCGTGTGGTTGCCTCGCCCACGGCGCGTTCAACCGCCGCGGATAGGCCGATCCGCGTGTGCAGATCTTCGGGTTCAATGCCCACAACGGCTACGCGTGCGGGTAGGCATCCGGCGAGCTTCGCGGCGTTGAGCAGACTCAGGCAATTGCCTTCGTGTGCCGTGCGTGAGGAACGCTGCGTTACCGTGCCGGGCTGGAAATCCGGCAGGCAGTGTACGCTGCCGGGTGGCGCACCCAGCCCGATCGCATCCAGAATCAACACAGCCTGGCGATTCTCGATCCAACCGAGCAGCGCGATCCCCTGCGTACCACCGTCGACGAATTCGACTTCCGGAGGCCACGCAACCGCCGCGCGTAGTTCGTCGAGCAGCCGCAGCCCCACACCATCATCGCCGAGTAGCAGGTTGCCGAGACCGGCGACCAGCACCGCCGGCCTGCTAGCTGAGCCATCCTCCATGATCGAGATCGCCCTTTTCGTAGAATTTGTGGCCGCCGATAATCGCGCTGATCAAACCGTTTTTGAATTGCACCGAATCGTACAGCACGATGTAGATGTGCACGATGGCGAACACCAGAAAGCCCCAGGCGAACGTGTGATGCCACATGTGCACGCGGAACGATCCGCCGAGTAGCGGATTGATCCACCCCACCAGGTGATCCCAGAAGCCGCCCGGATTGGACTCTGAATAAAGCGCTAGCCCGGTGAAGATCTGCGCCCATCCCAGTCCGACGACGAAAAACGTGTAAGACAGTCCGGCCAGCCCGTTATGGCCCAAATGCACGTTCCCGCGCTCTAATCGCAGGTAAGCCGTCGCCTGGTCTCGCAGATCCTGCCACCACTGCTTCTTCCAGACGAATGGGAATCCGCTGCGCGCGTAGTTGTTGCCTGTCCAGAACCAGTACATGCGCGTGAGAAAGCTGATCAGGAACACGTAGGCGAACAGGAAATGGAGCTTGCGCACCGTGCCCATCACGAACGTGTTGTAAGGTTCGCCGGAAGGAGTGAGCTGTGGACTGGCGATGTACAGCCCGGTGAGGAACAACACCGTAAGCGCCACCACATTCACCCAGTGACAGATTCGGACCGGCAGCTCCCAAACGTATTTGCGGCCGTAGACCGGTTCGCTGGCCGGGTCGACATCCAAACGTTTGATATAGCCTTCCATACGGGTCTCTCCTCAGCGCACTACAACCTCCGCCAGCACTTCTCCGTCCGGTCCGAACACGTGCGAGGCGCACGCCAGACAGGGATCGAAGCTGTGTATGGTGCGGAGAATTTCGAGCGGCCGTTTGGCGTCCGCCATCTTGGTATTGAGCAGAGCAGCCTCGTAAGCACCGCGCTGGCCTTTGGCATCGCGCGGAGACGCGTTCCATGTGGACGGCACCACGGCCTGGTAATTGGCGATCTTACCGTTCTTGATGCGGATCCAATGCGCCAGTGCGCCGCGCGGAGCTTCGCCAAAACCATAGCCTTTGGCTTCCGCCGGCCACGTTGACGGATCCCACTTCGTGGTGTTCATGGTGCTGCTGTCGCCGTTCTTGATATTCGTGATCAGGTGATCGTATTCCGACTCGAGCCACGCAGCGGCCAGACGGCTCTCCAGACCTCGCGCGGCCGTGCGGCCCAGTGTTGAGAACAGCGCCGCGGCGGGTGCTTTCAGACGGCCCAATGCGTCGTTCACGACTTCCTTGAACTCCGCGCGCCCGCTGGCATAACCCACCAGCACGCGCGCCAGCGGTCCCACCTCGACCGCGTTTCCTTTCCAGCGCGGCGTCTTCAGCCACGAGTAGCCCTTGGTTTCATCCAACTGCTTGAAGGGTAGCGGAGGTCCGTTGTAGTTGGGTTCGGTTACACCATCCCAGGGATGCAGCGCTTGTTTGCCCTCCGGGTACTTGTAGAAGGAGTGTGTGATTTCTTCCTGGATCTGCGATGGGTCGCCCAAGTCCACGGGCAGCACTTCGCCCAGGTTCTTGTTGAGTATCGCGCCGCGCGGGAAGAGGAATCGCGAAGGATCGTCGATGCCGTTCTTGGGGCAGTCGCCGTAAGTCATGTAATTGCCCAGCCCGCCGCCGATATTGGCCCAATCCAGGTAGAACGACGCCACCGCCAGCAGATCCGGCAAGTAAAGCTGCTCGACAATCTGGCGCGCTTCCTTGATCTTCTCGCGCACCAAATTCAGGCGTTCCATGTTGATGGCGTTGTCGCTTTGCATGGCGATGGCCGACGCCATACCCCCCACCAGGTAGTTCGGATGCGGATTCTTGCCGCCGAACACCGTGTGGATCTTGACGATTTCCTTCTGCCACTTCAGCGCTTCCAGATAATGCGCCACCGCCATGAGGTTGGCTTCCGGCGGCAGCTTGTAGGCTGGATGACCCCAGTAGGCGTTCTGGAAGATGCCCAACTGGCCCGATTCGACGAACTTCTTGATGGTGGACTGTATGTCGGCGAAATAGCCGGGCGAGGAGAGCGGCCAACTGGGAGAGACTTTCTGCGCAAGCGCGGCGGTCTCCGCGGGGTTAGCCTTCAGCGCGCTCACCACGTCCACCCAATCGAGAGCGTGCAAGTGATAGAAGTGGATCACGTGGTCCTGTATGGACTGCGTGAGGTACATGATGTTGCGGATCAGGTCCGCGTTCTGAGGCACGCGGATGCCGAGGGCGTTCTCCACCGCGCGCACACTGACCAGCGCATGCGAAGTGGTGCACACGCCGCAGATGCGTTCACAGAATGCCCAAGCGTCGCGCGGATCGCGGTCTTTCAAAATGACCTCGATGCCGCGCCACATGGTGCCCGAGCTAAGCGCTTCGGAGATTTCGCCGCGCTCGTTCAGTACCGCCTCGATGCGCAGATGCCCCTCAATCCGGGTGACAGGATCGACAATGACACGAGTCGCCATGGTGCTCTCCTATTGCTGCTCCGGTTGCTTCGGCGTTTCGGCCGGTTTCTGGCGGCTCTTGCGCACCGCGAACGATACCAGATGCGCCGCCGCGCCCGCGGCCGTGAGCGCCGCCAATGTTTTGCCGACCTGATCCGGCGTGGAATCGATGCCCGGCAGCGGCACCGCGGTCAAACGCTGGTAGAAGGGAGAGTTGTCCCAGAAGTTGTCTTCGCTACAGCCGATGCATCCGTGACCGCTCCCGATCGGATAGCTCACTCCGCCGTTCCATCTGAACGTCGAACAGGAGTTGTAGGTCGTGGGGCCGCGGCATCCCATCTTGTAAAGGCACCAGCCCTTGCGCGCGCCGTCATCGTCCCAGGTCTCGACGAACTGCCCGGCGTCGAAATACGGGCGCCGGTAGCATTTGTCATGGATGCGTTGGGCGTAGAACATTTTCGGGCGTCCCTGGCGATCCAGTTCCGGTAAGGCGTTAAACGTCAGAATGTAGGTGAGCACCCCAGTCATCACCTCGGCAATGGGAGGACAACCGGGGACATTGATGACCGTTTTGTGGGACACCAAATCCTTGACCGGTTTCGCGCCCGTGGGATTCGGGTGAGCCGCTTGTACACAACCATTGCTGGCGCAGCTTCCCCAGGCGACGATGGCCTTGGCGTCTTCGGCCGTTTCGCGCAAGATGTCGAGGAACGGCACGCCGCCCTCGGTGCAATACACACCGCCGTCTTTGGTGGGAGCGTTTCCTTCCACCGCCAGCAGATACTGTCCCTTGTATTCCTTGACGATGCGCTTGCGGATCTCCTCTGCCTGAAAGCCGGCGGCGGCCTGCAACGTGTGGTGATAGTCGAGCGAGATCATGTGCAGCAAGACGTCCTGGGCAATCGGGTGCGAAGAGCGGATGAACGATTCGCTGCAGCAGGTACATTCCAGGCCATGCAGCCAAAGCACAGGAATGCGCGGTTTGGACTCCATAGCCGCCACAACTTGCGGGATGAACGCGGACTCCAAGCCCATGGCGGCGGTGATTGATGCGCAGAACTTCAGGAAAGACCTTCGATCCACTCCATGACGTGCCAGAACATCGTAAGTGGTCAAAGGACGGGTTTCTTCCAACATGAACCCCCCTCGTTGGCCCAGACGGCCCTAGCTTGAACTAGCAGGCTGCTGAAAAACGGGACAGACTGCTCTGCCCCACACGGCAGACCCTACGTTTTCAGCCCTTCCCCTCGGGGGCAGAGTGGTCTGTCCCTGGTTTTTCAGCAGCCTGTTTGAGCGTTGTCTGTTTATGAGCAGTTCAGAAACCAAACGTAGGGAAGGAGGGGAGACGGTCCAGGGGGAAAAAGAGGGGTGAAGCGGAACTCTTCGCGCGCCAATTCACGCACGCCACGCGCGGGGTCACCCAGCCCTTGGGGGAAGTTGCACAGTCCACCGTGGTTAGATTGGGGCGGCCACGGGGGGCCGCCCCAACGGTGCGCTTAACGTGCTTGCTGAACTTTCGGAGTAGCCAAATAGCCCGAGATGCGGTCCTTCTTTACTTCATTGACCACGATCTCGTAAGGCTGGCGTGCCTTGGAGACGTAGAACTGCAGCGGTTCGTTGACGTTTTTGTCCTTCTTCTCGACCTTCTTGTCGTCAGCCACCAACTCGACCGTGAAGCGGTTCTTCTTCTGGTCGGTCTTCTTCAGCGTGAGCATGATGTCGCCGACGCGCTGCGGTTGCTTGCTCTTGGCCAGGTTGAACTCGAAGTAGTTGCGTTCGCCAAGGGCCTTCAACGCGGACAGTTCCTTCGCGTTGGTCGCGATCAATCCGCTCTGCACGCCCAGGTCGCCGGTGGCGCGCTTCAAGTCTGCAATGGTCTTGTCAAGTTCGGCTTTGTTGGCGGCCACTTCGGTTTTCACCGTGCCGACTTCGGTGGAAACTTCGCCCACCTTGGCGCTGGTGGCCGTGGCGGTTTCCTTGACTTCGCCGATTTCAGTACGCAATGCCTGCTGCTGCCGCTTGGTTTCGGCTTCCAGGCGTTTGGAAAGCTCATCGGCGTGCTTCTGTGCTTCTACCTTCGCTGAACCGGCGGCCATGGCGGCCTGGCGCCGCGCTGTCTCCAGTTCATCGCGCAACGCTTCCAGATGCCGGCGGTTGGCCGCACTGGTAACTGTCGAGGCCTGCTTGAGCCCAGTGACCTCGGTGGCGAGCGTTTCGCGGATAGCCGCGATATTCGCCTGCATCTTGTTCATTTGCAGAAACATGTAAATGGTGGCAGCCGCCAACGCGATGACCACTCCGAACAAGATGGCAAGCATGGGGCTGGGACCGCCCGACGGCGGTGGGGAAGCCTGAAAGGCGCGGTTTGGATCACTCACGAAAACTATCCTCCTCTAAATCACTATTATGGATGCGCGACGGCTCTTTGGGGGTACAATGCCGCACTGCTTGAGAGCATTTGTTTTACCTAGCCGGCTCTTTTAGTCGTGGACGGGCGAAGTCCAGGTACTCCTGCTTGGGCACGCCGGCTTCGAAACAGCGGCGGCAGCGCGCCTCATACATACCGGCGGCCCCCACCACGATCAAATCGTCGGACTCCACCAATCGTTGCGTGTGCTTGGCCGGATTTCCGCAACGCATACAGATGGCCAGCGTCTTGGTGATGGATTCGGCGTGCGCCAGCAGTTCGGGGATCGGCGAGAACGGACGTCCCATGTAGTCGGTGTCCAGACCCGCGATGATCACCTGCTTACCGGAATCTGCAAGTTGATTGGCGATGTCCACCAGATCCGGCCCAAAAAAGTTGGCTTCGTCGAAGCCAACCACCTCGGTCCGCCAGTCCATCCGTGTCAGCACTTCCTGGACGTTGCCGACGACTTCGGACTTCATGCGCACATCGGCGTGCGAAACAATCTCGTCATTCGAATAGCGCGTATCAATGGCCGGTTTGAACACCTGCACGCGCTTGCGGGCGATCATGGCCCGCCGCAGCCTGCGGATTAATTCCTCGCTCTTGCCCGAGAACATCGGCCCGCAGATAACCTCAATCCATCCGATCTTGCCTGTGAAGAAGTCCATCGCTCTGAGATGCGGACGCGCCGTCAGCGCATGTCCATACTCTATCCTACACGCCCCGGCGTCTCAGCAGGTTGATGAAAACACGCCCCGGATTCCATTAGATGTTCTCACCGAGAAAGAAGCCGGCGGCTTTCTTCTTCGACTGCACGTGCACGCCCGGCTCTTTCAGAATCACCTTGCTATAGGGCGGTACCGAGTGCGTTAACCACACGTTGCCGCCGATGGTGCTGTGATGGCCGATGCGGGTTTCGCCGCCTAGAATCGTGGCGTTCGGATACACCGTCACGTGGTCTTCCAGATCCGGATGACGCTTGTTTTCGCTGCCGCGGCGCAGTTCCGCGTTGGCATCCTTCACCAGCGGGTTGAAAGCGCCCAGCGTGACACCGTGATACAGCGTCACCTTGTTGCCGATGGTGGCGGTCTCGCCGATCACGACACCGGTGCCGTGGTCGATGAAGAACGACTCCCCAATCGTTGCGCCCGGATGAATATCGATGCCCGTGTGATTATGCGCCGTCTCGGTCATGATGCGCGGAATGATGGGGACCTTCAGCCGGTAGAGCCGATGCGCCAACCGATGCACCGTGATGGCTTCAATGCAGGGGTAAGCCAGCAGGACCTCTTCGTAGCCGCCCGCCGCCGGATCGTTTGAATACGCGGCGTCGATGTCGGACGCGAGCAACCCGGCGACCTCGGGAATCTGTTCGAACGTAGCGCGGATGCACTCGCCGGCTTCCTTTTCCGCGCTCGCGTTCAGCGGTTCGCCGCGCGTCAGCGCCTGCACGCGCACGGCGTGGCAGGCCTGTTCGGTCAGTTCCTCCCGGATCCGGTTCAGGCACTCCGCGGCGCGGCTCTTGACGGAGTTCCCGTTGCCCGCGGCACTGTCGTGGTGGAACAGCGCGAACAGAGTCTGAACATAGGTGGTGCACAGCCGCTCGATCACCACGCGGCTGGGGATCCGAGGCGAACAGCATTCCGCTTCCGTCGTCCGATTGTCCAGGCTGTCCTGGAAAACGGTTGCCAAACGGTTCAGCTTCCCGATGTCCATGATTTCATTGTAGCCGGGAGTTCATCGCCCGGCCGCTTCCAACTCCAGCAGCCGGCGCTTCAACTCCAAACCGCCGCCGTAGCCGCCCAAAGACCCGTCCGAGGCGATCACACGATGGCACGGCACGACGATTCCGATCGGGTTGTTGTGGTTGGCCATACCCACGGCGCGCGCGCCCTTGGGCGATCCGGCGGCGCGGGCAATATCGCCGTAGCTGCGCGTCTCGCCGTACGGAATGCGCCGGAGAGCGTTCCAAACGCGCTTCTGGAAGGGAGTGCCGTGCGCGTCCAGAGGTAGATCAAATTCGCGCCGCTTGCCGGCGAAGTACTCGGTGAGTTGGCGCGCCGCGGCGGCAATCGCCGGGGCCGCATCGTCCCGCTTCCAGGTCTGGCCGGGGAACTCGCGCTCCAACTCAGCCAGGAATTGCGCCTGACTGGACGCGATCGAGAGCTTCACAATGCCTTTGTCGCTCGCCGCCACCAACAGGTGACAGCCCCTGGCCGGCGTACAGCTTCCCCAAGTCCACATAAGGTGAGTCTCGCAGGAACAAGGACCGCCACGCAATGGGTGTTCACTGGTTTCGAGAATCAAGATCTGCTTTGTTTCTAAAAGGATGGAGGAATGGCAGGGCGGGCGAGGGCGAGGTGTCCGTCAGAATCGGAGCATGAGGAGACCGGACATGCCTGTAAGCCCTGTCGTTCGAACCGCCGCCGACGCTCGAATTCGGGCTGACAGGCGTGAGAATGAGCTGGCCGTTCCCCTAAGTTTCCGGGAGTCAATCAACTGGCCAGCCGGGTGACCGCCCGCGGTAGTTTCCCGTTCGCAAAACGCCTGAATAGTACCATTACCTTATGCCTTTAGGTGTTTCGCTTTATCCTTGACCTGTTCCCCAACAGCCTTTAAATTGTGAGAAGCGCTGTGATCGACAATCGTAAAAATAAGCGGTACGACCTTCGTCTGCCCGTGGAGCTTGTGCGCGCCGGCGGCGAGCACGTATCCAACCACGGCGAGACACAGAACGTCAGTTCGGGTGGAGTTCTCTTTACTTCCGACGCACATGTCGACGTCGGGCAACCCATCGAGTACTTGATCAGTCTGCCTCCGGGACCGAACCGTGAGGCGCGCGTACGGCTACGTTGCTTGGGCAAAGTGCTGCGTCTGGTAAAAGGCGCCGCCGCGCAAGAAAGCGGCAGATCCAACATAGGCGTGGCCGCCACCATGGAGCGGTACGAATTTCTGCGTTCGAAGGCGTAGCCTCTCCTCCCGCCGCTGCGAAATCCTGCTCTACTAAGAAATAGTCATGAACCTCACGCTCGGATTCCCCGATCCGGGGCAAGCCAACTCGCTTGCACGGCGCCCGGGTTTCGAACTGATGCTGCGCCGTCTGGAAGAATGGATGGCGCAAACGGATTCGCCTATTCGCGCCATACGGCACGAACCGGCCAAGCCGGGCGAGTTCGCGGCGGTTCCGGAGGCGGTGAATGCGTCGCTCGCGAAGGTGCTCGCCGAGCGCGGTGTGGAGCGGCTCTATACGCACCAAGCCGAAGCGTTTGAGCAAGTCGCGGCGGGACGCAACGTGGTGGTGGTGACTCCGACCGCGAGCGGCAAGACGCTCTGCTACAACCTGCCGGTGTTGAACTGCCTGATTGCGGACGCGGGTGCGCGCGCCATGTACCTGTTTCCGACCAAGGCGCTGGCCGAAGATCAGCTTCACGAATTCAACTCGATTGTCGACGCGATGGGTTCGGACATTCGCGCCTTCACCTACGACGGCGATACGCCGCAGGACGCGCGCAAGGCCATCCGTGAACGCGCCAACGTGGTGCTCACCAATCCCGACATGCTGCACAGCGGTATTCTGCCGCACCACACGCGTTGGGCGAAGATGTTCGAAAACCTGCGCTACATCGTCATCGACGAGCTACACTCCTATCGCGGCGTCTACGGCAGCCATCTCGCCAACATCCTGCGGCGTTTGCGTCGCATTTGCGAATTCTACGGATCGAAGCCGAAGTTCATCTGTTCGTCGGCCACCATCGCCAACCCTCGCGAACTGGCCGAGGCGCTCACCGAATCGCCCTTCGAACTGGTGGACCGCAACGGCGCGCCCACCGGCGAACGCTACATCGTCTTCTACAACCCGCCGGTGGTGAACCGGCAGCTTGGGATACGGCGCAGCTATCTGCACGAAACGCGCCGCATCGCGCTGGAGTTCTTGGACCGCCGCCATCAGTTGCTGGTCTTCGCCAACAGCCGTCTGGCGACCGAAGTCCTGGTCAAATACCTGAAAGACGCGGTTTCGCACACGCCCATGGGGCCCGATGCGGTGCGCGGTTATCGCGGTGGCTATCT
>CAZDIZ010000147.1:14080-15319 GCA_964505625.1 uncultured Solibacteraceae bacterium
CGCGATGGCGAGAAGTTCGGTCCGCACGACACGCTCGAAATGTGCCACTTCCTCGAAGAGATGAAGCTGCTGCATCATTCGGCGAGCGCGTGGCATTGGACTTCGGATTCTTATCCAGCCGACGCGGTGAGCTTGCGTTCGACCACCAGCGATAACTTCGTGGTGATCGACACAACGGGCGAACCCAAGGTGATCGCCGATGTGAGCTTCACGGCGGCTCTTACCGCGCTGCACGAGAAAGCCATCTACATGCACGAGGGCGTGCAGTACCAAGTGGAGAAGATGGACTACGAGCAGCGCAAAGCCTACGTGCGCAAAGTCGAGTGCGACTACTTCACCGATGCAATAGACTACACGCAGGTGAAGGTGCTCGAGGAGTTCGACTCGGCGCCGCTCGCCGAGGCCAGTATCGTGCACGGCGACGTGCGCTTGAACACGCAGGTGGTGGGCTTCAAGAAGGTGAAGTTCTACACGCTTGAAAACGTGGGCGCGGGCAACCTGTCGATGCCGGAGCAGGAAATGCATACCACGGCTTTCTGGTTGCACTTCCCGCAGAAGTTTTTCGAGCCGTTGGCGGACCTGACGCCCACCGAAAAACAGCACGGGCTGCGAGGCTTGGGCAATCTGCTGCGCACCATGGCGGCGGTACTACTGATGGCGGACCCGCACGATCTGGGTGTCGCCATGACCGAGGACATCGCCGGCGGACTGGCCGTCTTCGAACCAAACCTGTATCTGTACGATAACTGCTCGGGCGGATCAGGGCAGAGCGCGCCGCTGTTCCGTCTGGCGCCGCGTTTGCTGCGGGGCGCCGCGGAGCTGCTCGCCTCCTGCGGTTGCGAAGCGGGTTGCCCGAGTTGCGTGGGACCAATCGGAGAAGTGGGAGAAAAAGGCAAGGATTCCACGCGGCGCATTCTGGCGGAATTGTTGGCGCAAATATCTGAAATCGCGGTATGATGCCCCTGTCATGCCCACCCGAAACACTCGCGGTATCGCGCGTGTTGCATGCATCGCATCGGCATGCGCGCTGCTTTTCAGCCAGGAGCCGCCGGTCCTAAGAGTCACCACGCGTGTCGTCGAGGTGAACGTTGTCGTAACCGGCAAACAGGGACAGCCGGTCTCCGGCCTCACCAAGGACGATTTCACCATCACCGAAAACGGCAAGCCGCAGCGGATTGTGAGCTTCTCCGCGGAAACGCTGCGTGTGCTGCCGCCTCCGGCCGAAGCGCTTCCGCCGGG
>CAZDIZ010000148.1:0-15226 GCA_964505625.1 uncultured Solibacteraceae bacterium
GTGGTTCGCCGACATCGCCGACAACGGAACCAACGTTACCAACGCGGCATTTGGCACGTTGAACCCGACGCAGCGCAACCTGCCGCGGTTCATCAAACTTGCCATGCACCTTAACTGGTAGAGATTGACCTGAGACCAATTTCTACCTCCTAAAGGGAGCCGCTTCGGCGGCTCCCCTTTTTTGTCTCTGCCGTCCTATTCCGCCCGCCACGTTATAATTCCTTGGGAACCAGGATCGCTTTCATGCAACGCCTGCTTGACGAAGTGGACTTCCGCGATGCCGCGCGCGCTCGGACTTACATCAAAAAACTCACGGCCGCGACCCCCGAGGAGATTCAGAAACGGCTCCGCCACCTGCTGGCGTCCACGCCTGACCCCGATGAGGCGCTGCACTGCCTGGAGTGCCTGTACGAAGCGCATCCGGACGCCTTCCGCCGCTTGACGGCCAGCAACGCCGGCTTGCAGTGCATGGTGGCGGTGTTCTCCTACAGCCGATTCCTGTCGGAAGCCGTGCTGCAAACGCCGGGCTGGCTTGAGGATCTGATAGCGGCTCACGATTTTGAGCGCGTGCTGTCGGCCGAGGAATTCGAGGATCGCCTCGAAGCCGCGCTGACTGCGGCGGGCCCATCGGCGCCGCTTGCTTATTCGCTCGCGCTGTTCCGCCGCAGGCAATTGCTGCGCATCGTCCTGCGCGACGTGTTGAACGTCGGTACGTTGCCGGAAATCACGGAGGAACTCTCCAGCCTCGCCGACGCGATTCTCGAAGTTTCCTACCGGCACCTGCGCGCGGAACTCGAGCGGCGCCACGGCGTCCCGCAATGGGTGGACGAATCCGGCGCGCGGCGGGAATGCTCGTTCGCCGTGGTGGCGCTGGGCAAATTGGGTGGGCAGGAACTCAACTACAGTTCCGACATCGACCTGATGTTTCTGTACTCCGGCAATGGAGAAACCGACGGCGAACGCAAGGTAAGCAACAAGGAGTTCTTCCAGAAGCTGGCCCACCAGTACACGGATCTGCTTTCCGCGTACACGCCGGTGGGTGCCTGCTACCGCGTCGATTTGCGGTTGCGCCCCGACGGCAGGTTGGGCGAAGTGGCGCTTTCCTACGATGGCGCGTTGCGCTACTACCAGACCCGCGCGCGCGATTGGGAATTGCAGATGCTGATCAAGGCACGCACCGCCGCCGGAGATCGCGCGCTGGGAAGGACTTTGCTCGAAGCGATTGAATCGCGCATCTACTCCACCACGCTCGACTTCAGCGCCGTGGAAAGTGTCTCCGCCACCCGCGAGCGTATCCACGAGCAAGCCGCGCGGCGCCGTGGCGGCGTCTCCGGTTTCGACGTCAAGCTCGCGCGCGGCGGCATTCGCGACATCGAGTTTCTTGTGCAGTGCCTACAACGCCTGCACGGCGGGCGCGAAGCGTGGGTACGTCACGGCGGCACGCTGCTGGCGCTGGCGCGGTTGCGCGACAAAGATTTTCTGGCCGATTCGGAATACTCGCGTTTGGCTAGTGCCTATCAGTTTCTGCGCACGCTCGAACACCGCCTCCAATTCGCCGAGGACCGGCAAACGCACACGCTGCCCACTGATACGGCGGAGCTCGACGCGCTGGCGCGACGGATGCCCGCGGCCGCGGTCGGCACCGCAACGTCGGCCGAGACGCTGCTGGGCGACTTGAACGCGCACCTGGAAGGCGTGCAGGAAATTTACGAACGCGTTATCCACGCGCAGAGGCCCATCTATTACATGACGCCCGCGCCGGTGGTGGAAGCTCCGGCCGATGTCGAGTCTGAACAAATCGCCGCGTTCTCCGAACCCGTTTCCAGCAACCTGGTGCGTTTTCTCGACCGCAAGGCGCCTCACCTGGCGGCGATGATTTCGCGCGGCGACCTGCGCCGCGGCCTGGGACTGTTTGAGCATTACCTCGAGAAGATTCTCAACGAACCCGATTGGCTCGACTGGCTGGATCGCGATCCGGTCCTAGCGGCATATGTCTTCGACATTTTCGACCACAGCCAGTATTACGCCGAGCAGCTGATTCGAACGCCCGAGCTGCTGGGCGAACTGCGCGGCATGCGCCAGTCATCCGGCCGCGATGTTCCATACGCGGATCTGGTTCCTACACTGACCGACACGGCCGGCATGCGACGATTCTTCCGCCGCGAGATGTTCCGCATACAAGCCGAGAGCATCTGCCTGCGCACGCCGATTTTCGAAACTCTCGTCCGCACCAGCGGACTGGCCGATGCAACTATACAGGCCGCTTACCGTTTGGCGTTGGAAGAGGTGGCGTCGTCGCGGCCTCCCTCGACTGCGGGCTATCGTTTTGCGGACCAACTCATGGTTGTCGCGCTGGGCCGCCTGGGCATGCATGAGTTCGATCTGGCCAGCGATGCCGATCTGGTTTTCGTTCTGCCGGACGCCGATGCGGCGGAGCTTCCGTTTTGGACGCGCGTCGCCGAGACCATGATCAACCGCATTACCGCGTACACCGGCGAGGGCGTGATCTTCGCCGTCGATACGCGGCTGCGGCCCAACGGGCGCGAAGGCGCGTTAGTGCAGTCCGAAGAGAGTTACCGCGACTACTTCGCCAAGCGCGCCGAAGCTTGGGAAGGCATCACGTATATGAAATCGCGCGCGGTGGCCGGCAACACCGAACACGGCACCGCGTTTCTCAACGAAGTGCAGAAGCTGGACTGGCGGCGCTACGGACAAAGCGGACGCTCGCGCAAGGAGCTCCTGCAGATGCGCCTGCGGCTGGAAAAGGAGTTGAGCGCCGGCAACCCGCTCAAGGCCGGCCGCGGCAGCTACTACGACATCGACTTCGCGCTGATGTATCTGCGCCTGCGCGGCGCGGGCATTTTCTACAAGGTGCTCAACACGCCCGCGCGCATCGACGTTATCGAACAAATGGGACATCTGGAACGCTCCGACGCTGACTTCCTGCGCGACGCGTCCACCTTCTATCGCGCCGTCGATCATGGCATCCGCGTGTCCACGGGACAGGCAACCGGCGATTTGCCGCGTTCGGAATCGCAACTGGAAGTGCTGCGCGAACTGGTCAGCCGCTGGACGCCGGACTATTTGCACGACCAACCGCTAGCTGTTGAACTGGCGCAAGTGCAAGTTCGCACGCGCGAGATCTTCGATCGTTTGTTCGGATGAAAATCAGCGCGCGAAGATGCCCGCCTTGTCCCACCGCGCGATCACGTCGCTGGTAACCGCTGTCATCTTCTCGACCACGGCATCGAAGTACTGTTGTGCCTTGTTCTGGTCGAAGCGCACATAGCCTTGCCCAGGCTTGTAGAGGATGATGGACGCCGGAAACGGATACGCCGACCAGGCGCCTTCCGCGGGGCGCGGCATGGTCAGGGAATTGTCGTAGCGTTCGGGACGGACCAGTTTCGGATCGATCGCTTGCAGGAACGCGGTTTCATTCCAGCCCGCGTGTCCGCCGTCTTCGCCGAATACTTTCAGCGTGACATCGGAACAGATGGCCCACCAGTTAGTCACCAGCGTGCGCACGCGCCTTTCGCGGCCCACCGACTCCGCCAGGCGATTCAGTGCCTCGGTCTGCGGACCGCCGTGCCCGTTCACGACGATGATGTTCTTGAAGCCGATGCCGGCCAGGCCGGTGAGCAGATCCTTCAAATACGCACTGTAGGCCGGCTCGGAAATCGTGAGGCCGCCGGCGTACGCATCCAGGCTGCCCGTTATTCCATAAGGCACGACGGGTGCGACAAGCGCATTCAACCGGGGAGCCATCTTGCGGGCCAATGCCTGGGGTGCGATCGCGTCGGCTCCATTCGCCGTCGCGCCGTGCGCTTCCAGAGTGCCGGTGGGCAGTAGCACGGTGGCGACTTTCGCGGGCACCAGTTCGCGCACTTCCATCCAATTGAGCTCGCTCAACTCGTGACTGCGCGGCGCTTGCGAAAACGCCGGCGCGAGCGACAAAACGGCAGTGCACAGAAGCCATCCAAGCGCATGTCGAACCATAGCCCTCAGCTTATCACCGGCCACGAAGTTGACTCGGTGCCGCGTATTTCAGATACTGCTATCTAAAAAGACGGTGACACGAACTTGACCGCGCGAATCCTGTGTCAGATGGTCCTCGGATTTGTCCTGGCGGCCGCTCCGCCGGACGCGGACATGCCGAAGCCCGTCGCCGACCTGCTTCAAATGGCGTCTTCGACGGCTCCGGAGCTGGAAGCCCTCGCTCTGCTGCGCCTCGCCGAACCCGCACACGTCCCGAGCCGCACGGCGCGAATGGAGTTGCTCAGGAGAGCCTTCGACGCAGCGGGGCGCGTACAGTATCCACTGCGCCGGCGGGCGGTGCCGCTTCCCGGCAAGAGCATCGCGCCGCCGGAGTATCTTCTCGCCGCGACGATGCGTCACGGCGTGGATCGCCTGTCGCTGGAAGCGCGCGCGGCACGCGCGATGCTGGATCTGAATCCGGCAGAAGGCTTGCGCGCATTTGAGCAGATCACCTTCGCGGTTCCACGAGTTGGCTGCGAGGAGATCGGAGTGCCGGACGTGTCCGCCTACTATGCCGCCGCCGCGGAGGTGATCAACCGAGGGTTTTCCAGCAAGCAACGTGAGCGGGAGGAAGACGCGGCGCTTGCTGGCCGGATTCTGAGCCGCATACAGTCGCCCGTCGAGTTGGAGCCGGCAGTGTCGATGCTGATGGCGCTTAAGCTCGACCGGACGAAAAAACTCGCCTTAGTAAGTGGTTTCGCGCAAGTTATGCAGCGTGTTCGCGATGACGATCGCTCGTTTACATCGTCGCTTTCGGCTCTGGATGCCGCTCTCCGGAAGAAACTGCTTCCCTCTCTGCCCGCCGAGAGCAGTCTCGCTGGCGCTGTTCTGAAGGAATACCGGGGCTACGTTGTCCGGCACCTCACCGCGGCACGATGCGCGGAGAATGTTGGCACTGAATCCTCCGTGGTCAGGGCGTTCTCCGGCGACGGCTCGCTTACACCCGATGAGCGCAGGCCGGCTGCAATCGCCGGAACAGCGAAAATTCGCGCGGCGCTGCCCCATTTGGCAGCGCTCACGCCGCTGGCGGAACATTTGTTCCCGATGGATCCAACGGAAGCCAAACAGCGCGAGCTGATGCGGAGTCGTGCGTGGCGCGACGAATTCGATAGCTTCGTGCAACGCGTCGCGGATCTGGAACTTGCTCCCGGACAATCCGAGGCGGGACTGGCCGGCGAACGTCTGCGGATTATGGAGAACCTGCTGCGTGTGACTCCGCTAGGTCCGGCAAGAGACGCGCTCTTGGATCGATTCATGCTCTGGCTGAAGCAATCGCCGCTGCAATCGGAAAGTTGGGTGGAGTGGTACGACGCTGTTCTCTCTCTGCTGCAGCATGCCGATGCGGCGGAAAGAGAGAAGATTCTCGTGCAATTCGAGGCGTCGGGCAGCGCGACACTCGTGCTGATCGCGGCGCTCGAACGGCTCTGAACCGCGCGTCGCGAGCTTGCTTCAACGCGCTGGAACCTGCTAGCATCAAAGTTCCTAAAGCGTTTGCGCGCAAGGACTTTCGGAGCAGAAAAGGCATTCGATGCGCAAGGTTCCCCTGGCGGATTCCCTTAAGATTATTGGCCGTGGCTCGCTCAACTGGATCGCCGAGCGGCCCATTGTTGTGTCGTTTGAAGTGACTGACGGCTGCACCTGTTACTGTAAACATTGCGATCACGGCGGACCCAAGGAAGGCGCTTACAGCATGCGTCCCGCCGATTACCGGCACTACACCGAGGTGTTGAATCCGTGCGTCGTGCAAGTTTCCGGCGGCGAGCCGCTGATGCGCGACGACGTCGTGGACATTGTTCGCAGCATCAAACCGTCTGGCGGACTGCCGTATACGATCCTGGTGTCGAACTGGTCGAACATGACCGAGGAGAAGTATCTGGCGCTGCGCGAAGCGGGCATCGATCAGTTTTCGGTCAGCCTGGATTTCCCGGACCGTCGCCACGACGATTTCCGCGGCTATCCAGGTTTGTACGATCACATCTCGGATCTGATTCCGCGCCTGGCCAAATTCGGCTACGACGATATCGTTCTGAACAGTTGCATCACCAGCGAGAACCTGAAGGAAATCGGCCCCATGGCCGACAAGGCGCACGAGTGGGGCGTGAACATGTGCTACAGCTCCTACTCGCCGCGCCGCACCGGTTGCCGCGACTACTTCCTGACTTCGCCCGAGCAACTCAAGACGCTGCACGAGGAATTGGACAAGGTCGAGAAGCGGCGCGACGATACCAATTGGCTGGTCAACTCGCCGAGTACGCTGGAAGCCACGCGGCGCTATTTCGATAATGGCGGGATGCCCGGCTGCAAGGCCGGTCTGCGATTTCTGGTGGTCACCGCGCACGGCAAACTGCAACCCTGTTCAATGCAGTTCACGCGCTACGAACTGGAAGACCGCCAGCGCATGATCAAGGAATTCACCAACACCAACAAGTGCGATGAATGCTACGTGTCCATCCGTTCGTACCTGGACAAGAACTTCCCGCAACTGTTGTGGGAGAACGTGAGCGGCTTCTTCTCGTTTAAATCCAGTTGGGAAGGCCGCAAAGCAAGCTGACAGACCGTTGAAAAACCGGGGACAGACCGCTCTGCCCCAAAAGCAGGCAGAGTGGTCAGCCCCCGGTTTTTAAAAGCTCCAGTCGTAAGGAATCGGAAGGCTGCGGCCTTGCGGGTGCAATCGCAGATGCAGACGCAGCAGGCCCGCTAGCAGGTCGCCCACTCCGGACTTGGCTTCGTAGTAATGATCGCCGGCTTCGCGCACAAACAGGCCGCCGTCTCCGTTCGACACCCAGAACTTGCCGAGTGCGAAATCGGCGTAGCTTCGTGCCTGCTTGAGATAGCGTTTTTCGCGCGTGAGATCGTACAGGTCCAGGTTCAGGTTCAAGGCGAAGGCCACGCCTTCCAGTGACACACCTTCCGGCATCGGCGTCGCCGCCGCGAGTTCGGCCACACGCCGCGCCATGGCCAGACATTCGGCGTTCTTTTCGACCTTGGCGAAGTAGGCTTCAATACGCCCGTTAGGCAGAATGCCGGGGTCACCGTAGGCGATGTTCCACACTGTGGCGGTCTTGTTGGACTTCGGCACGCCGTCCATGCCCACGCTCACCCGGAACCCGCGCGTGGCGGGATCGAAGAAGTAGCGGTTGTACGCCTTCATGTAGGCCAGCGCGCGATCGCGTAACTCCTTCTCGTTGGGGTTCGCCTGATACGCCTTGTAGAGCCAGTAGGCCAACTCCGGCATTTGCGCCGAAGCATCCTGCGTCGCCGGACGCGGATCGCCGATGCAGCCAAGCGTGAGGTTGTTGACCGGATTGCGATGGTTCCAATAGAGCGCCGCGATGCCACGGCTCCACTTCAACCATTCGGCGTCGGCGGTCCTGGCGTACAGGAACATGAAGGCGTGCGCGTACAGTCCGGTGTGCTTGATCCACGGCTGCACGGGCGGCTTTTGGTGCTCGGCCTTGGTCCAAAGGGCGTGGCGATTGAACAGCGCCGTGGGATCGTCGGTGACGAAATGATAGCGGATCGCGGCGATCTCCTTGCGCGTGGCTTCAGGGTTGGCGTCCCACAGTAGATCCCAGGGTGGAGTCCATTCGAGCAGTTCGTGATTCTTGCGCTCGGCGGCGACTTCGTCACGGTAGAAGTGATAGTAGAGGTGTTCGCCCCAACCCAACGCGCCGGTGGCGGGACTCGATGCGAGGTCCAGATAAGCGCGAACGTGTTCGCGTGCCGCTTCGGTGTAGCGCCCTTCGTGCACGAGGGAGGTCAGTACGTGGAAAACGCGAAGCGTGACCACATCGTGATATAGATTCGAGCCGCCCACGGCCCGGTCGCTCTCGCGGATTCCTCGCGCCGCGGGCACGCCCTTTTCGGGCACCGTGAAACCGCGGGTATCGATCACTCCGGCCCACAAGGGCGTCGTCTTGGGGCCGTAACGATCGAGTCCCTTGGCGAGCAAAGTATCCGCGCACTTGCGCACGGGAGCCAAGTAATCCGGCGACGCCGCCCAAGCGGCGAGAGCCAAAATCATTCCAACCGCGAACCGTGGTACGATCCTGCACTCCAATCCGGGCATAACGGGCTGTTTATTCCCCTTTCTCCCAAACCTTGCCGGACAGTCTATACTGAAATTCTAGTTCAGATGGGATTGGATAACCTGGCTGCGCAGTCCGGAGGGTCACCGGATCTTCGCCTACTAACCGCGGCGTTCCAGGCGGCTTACGACGTGATTGTCATCACGAACCGGAGCGGCGAGGTGCTCTGGGTGAACCCTTCCTTCACGCGTGTAACTGGTTACACTGCCGAGGAGGCAATCGGCCAGAACCCACGTATTCTCAAAAGCGGCCAGCACGAGCCGGACTACTATGCACAGTTGTGGAGCACCATTCAGAAAGGCGAGGTCTGGTGCGGCGAGTTCATAAACCGGCGCAAGGACGGCACGCTTTACAACGAGCAGAAAACCATCACTCCGGTCCGGAATGAGCAGGGCGAGATCACCAACTTCATCGCCGTGGGCCAGGACATCACCGAGCGTAAACGAGCCGAAGCCGCGGCGGGTGAAAGCGAAGAGCGCTTCCGTTCCTATTTCGAATCGCCACAGGTGGGCATTGCCATCATCGCTCCGGACAAGTCGTTTCTGGAAGCCAATGACCGTTTCTGTGAGATGGTCGGCTACAGCCGCGAGGAACTCGTCCAGATGACCTGGGCGGAGTTGACCCCCGCCGACGACCTCGTCTTCCAGTTGCCCGACTACGAGCGCGTGATGACGGGCGAGCGCGACGATTACAGCGTCGAGAAGCGCTACATCCGCCGGGATCGTTCGTTCATCGACGTGAGCGTCTCAGCGTGCGTGGTGCGCGGCAGCGGCGGCACACCGAAGTACTTTGTCACGCTGGTTCAGGACATCACCGAGCGCAAGCGTTTGGAAGCGGAGTTCCTCCAGTCCCAGAAACTCGACAGCGTTTCGCGCATGGCCGGAGGACTGGGCCACGACTTCAACAATCTGCTGACCGTAATCAGTGGCTACAGCGAATTGTTGCTCAATCAGACCGCGCCGGAATCGGCCATGCGCGGCCCCTTGCAGGAAGTGCTGCAGGCCGCCGGCGCCGCCAGCGCGCTCACACGGCGTTTGCTTGCGTTTGGCCGCAAGCAGATCATGCAGCCGAAACTGCTGGATGTCAACCAAGTGGTGGAGGACCTTCGCCCGATCTTGAAAGGCATGCTGGGCGAAGACGTGCAACTGGTGACGCTGCTTGGCACGGACCTCGGTTTCGTGAAGGCGGACCCGGGACAACTCCAGCAAGTGATTATCAACTTGGCCGCGAACGCGCGCGATGCCATGCCGTTCGGTGGCAAGCTGCTGATCGAAACGGTGGCCGTCGACATCGATTCGCGCGACTCCGTCCATTCCGGTGGGGTCTTGCCCGGCCAGTATGTCGCGCTCACCGTCGGTGATACCGGTTACGGCATGGATCGCCAGACTCTGCGCCACCTGTTTGAACCGTTCTTCACCACCAAGGAGCGGAACGGAGCTTCGGGTCTGGGCTTGTCTGTTGTGCACGGCATCGTCGAGCAGAGTGGCGGGCGCATTTCGGTAACCAGCGATCCCGGCCTGGGAACGACGTTCCGGATCTACCTTCCCCGCGTGGCCGGCAAGGCCGCGATGATCGAGCCCATTCAAACCAGCGAACCGCGCGGCGGCGAGACGCTGTTGGTGGCTGAAGATAACGCTCCGGTTCGCCACTTGACCGCGCTGATGCTCGCCGATCGCGGCTATCAAGTGATCGAAGCCGGTGATGGCCTTGAAGCCTTGTCGGTGCTCAGCGATCGCGGACAGAAGGTGGATCTGCTGGTCGTGGATGTCGTGATGCCCGGCATGTCGAGCGTCGAACTGATTGAGCAGGCGCGCGCGTCCAGGCCCGGCATCAAGGTGCTGGTGATGTCCGGCTACACCGGCGACGCCGCCATCTATCAGCGGATCACGGCACTCGGCGCGCCTTATCTCGAAAAACCCTTCGACGCCGCGACGCTCATCGCCAAAGTGCGCGAAGCGCTGGAATAACAGGCCACCGAAAAACCAGGGTTTTTCACATTACACTAGTGTGGTGCTTGCTCCCACACTCCGGTTGTATGCATGCATCCTGCTGCCCGCCCTGTCGGCCGGCGCGGGGGAAATTCACGGGAAAGTTGCGGACGCCCGCGGCGGCGAACCGCTCGCACGCGTCGAGATCCGATTAGAGGGAACGCCGCACCGGGCCGTCACCGGCGCGAGTGGCGGATTCACCATCGCGAATCTCGCGGCCGGCACTTACGTCATGGAAGTTTCAACGGTCGGCTACCGGCAGGTGCGCCAACGCTTCACACTTTCCGCGGACGAACGTAAGGAATTCGATGTCGCGTTGAACCCTGTGACACTGCGCCAATCGGAAAGCGTCGACGTGAAGGCGGGACCGTTTGAGCCGCTGTCGCCATCGAGCCCCGCCGGCATGAGCCTGTCCGGCGGCGAGATGAAGAACCTCGCGAGCGTGCTGGCCGACGATCCTCTGCGCGCCGTGCAGGCGTTGCCCGGTGTCGCTTCCAACGACGATTTCGACGCGCGCTTCGCGCTCCACGGCGCCGATTACCGCCGCGTGGGCCTGTATCTGGATGGCGTCCTGCTCCACGCGCCGTTTCATATGGTGGCGGGCGAACCAGCTTCGGGGTCGCTCACCGGATTCAACGGTGACACGCTCGATACCGTCTCGTTGCTCACCACGGCGTTCCCGGCGCGATATGAGGACCGAACGGCGGGCGCGTTGGCGCTCGAGTCGCGTGATGGAAGCCGCGAACGGCCTTCGGTGCGCGCCACCGCCAGCGCTTCCAACGCGGGCGTATCCGCCGAAGGCCCGCTGGGCCGCGCCGGCAAGGGCTCCTGGTTGGCAACGTTCCGCAAAAGCTACCTGCAGTACCTCATCGAACGCACGTCGGATGACACCACTCTGGCCTTCGGATTCACCGACGGGCAGCTGCGTTTATCCTACGACGTCGCGCCCGGCCACAATCTGGCGCTCTCGATTTCCGAAGGCTATTCCGGGCTGGATCGCACCAGCGCCATGAGCCGCTTGGGCGCCAATTCCATCATGATCAGCGGATACCGTCTCAGCAATACGGGCGTCGCATGGCGTTGGACGCCTGCAGGGCGGCTCCTGGTGACGCATCGCGCGGCCTACATCCGCGAGCGTTTCGATAACTGCAATCGCGAATCGTTGACGCTTGCCCGCGGCATGTATCGCGAATGGACCGGTGGTGGCGACGCGGTCTGGTCCTGGTCGTCCACGGCGACGCTCGAAGCCGGATGGAACGCGCGGCGTTTGGGCGAAGACGGATATTCGAATCGCTATCAGTACAATCCGTTCGCCGTGCGCCGCATGGAGGAGTATGGCGGCACGGCTCTTCGCGCTGGCGGATACGCGCAGCAGTCGTGGGCTCCATTTGCCGGACGCGTGCTGGTTTCGCTCGGAGCGCGTTGGGATCGCCATTCGGCCGACGAGGTGCAAGCCGTTTCGCCCCACGCCTCTCTGGCGCTTCAATTGACGCGCTCCACGCGCTGGCAGTTTGCCTGGGGACAGTATGTGCAATTCCCGGATGTGTCTGTGTTCACCTCGCGCGTCGGCAGCCGTACGCTGATACCGGAGCGCGCCAATCATTTCCTGGCGGCCCTGGAGCAGCGCCTGGACGAACGCACGCGTCTGCGGCTTGAATTCTATGAGCGCGAGGACCGCGATCTCGTTTGGCGTTCCTGGTACGATCCGCGTCTGGTGAGCGGCGCCATTTTCAATCCGCCCGCCGCCGATCCTTACCACAACGCGCTGCGCGGCTATGCGCGCGGGTTCGAAGTCTTCCTGCAACGCCGCAGCGCAAACCGTCTTTCGGGCTGGGTTTCTTACTCTTACGGACACGCCCGTCTGCGCGACGACGTTTCGCGCGCCGCTTTCTTCGCTGACCAGGACCAGCGCCACGGCATCAACGTGTACTCGAGCTATCGCGTGCGGCCAACGGTGAACTTGAGCTTGCGCTGGGTCTATGGCAGCGGGTTCCCGATTCCGGGCTTTCTACGCAAACAGGGCACTGTGTACTACCTGTCCGATGTTCGCAACACGGTGAGGCTCGATGCGTATCAGCGTGCCGACGTGCGATTGAACAAGTCGTTCGATTTAGGCGTCACGCGTTTGACGCTCTACGGCGAAGTGGTCAACATCTTCAATCGCGGTAACTACCGCTTCGATTCGTTCAACGGATACAACTCGCGCACCGGGCAGGCCTCCATTAGTCTGGACAAAATGTTCCCCATCCTGCCATCGGCGGGAGTCGTGATGGAGTGGGAAAGCTCGCGGCGCCGCTAGTGGTGTCCGCTTTCCTTCTTGGGTTCTTGCGCGGGTGCCGCACCGTGGGTGGCCGGTGTGCCGTGGCCGGCTGTCGCTTTGCCGCCTTCTTTCGCCGCCGAGCCCGGCGGTGGGTCGACGTACTGCACGGTCAGCGAAATGCGGCGGTTGCTGGGATCCTCGGGTTTGTCGGGTTTGCGCAGCCGTTGATCGGCGAATCCGCGCACTTGCGTTACTTGTGACGGACTTAAGCCGCTGACCTGCATCAGACGGCGCGCCGCGTTGGCGCGGTCCACGGAAAGTTCCCAGTTGGTGTAACTGTTGCCTTCGGCGAACGGCTTGGTGTCGGTATGCCCCTCGATGAGAATCCGGTTCGGCAGCTTGGCCAACTCCGCGGCCAGCCTCTTGAGCATTTCGCTTCCACCTTCACTGGGCTTGGCACTGCCGGATTCGAAGAATGTTCCGGTATCGCTCTCCATCAACTCGATGCGCAGTCCCTCGCCGGTCACCGTCATCTCCACCTGGTCTTTCATGCCCTTCAATTGGGGCGCATTGTTGATGGCCTTCTCCAACTCTTCTTTCAGCCGCGGCATGTTGTCCTTGCCGATCAACACACCATCGCCGGTGCCACCCTGCCCGGTGCCCATCTGCTTGCCCTTTCCGCTGGGATCGCGGAAGTACCCTCCGACGGCCTCCTGGACTTCCGGTTTTGAATTCATCAGCCACAGCACGATGAACAGCGCCATCATGGCGGTGACGAAATCGGCGTAGGCGACTTTCCAGGCGCCGCCGTGGTGGCCGCCGTGGCCGCCCTTCACCTTCTTGATGATGATCGGCTGAAGGGGAGTTGTGCTGGAACCCGAGTTCGAATCGGACATGGCGTATCCTCGCCTTCTAACTGGAAGGTGCCGGCGCTGCCGCGCCGCCGCCCTTACAGGTCTTCTCGAGGTCCTTGAAGGATGGCCGCACGTGGCCAGGAATCGCGCGGCGTCCGATTTCGAGCGCCAGCAGCGGCGTGGTGCCCTTGATGAAGCTGGTAAGCACGGTGCGGATCACGGCCATGTACGCGCCCTCCTCTTCGTTGCGTTTGGACATGGCGGCCGCCAACGGGCCCAATAATCCGTAGCAGAGCAGAATGCCGAGGAAGGTGCCGACGAGCGCCGCCGCCACTTTGTGGCCGATCTCTTCCGGAGGCCCGCCCAACGCGCCCATCGTGATTACCACCCCGAGCACGGCGGCGACAATGCCGAGGCCCGGCAGCGCGTCCGCCACGGTGGTCAACGACGAGACGGTCTGTTCTTCGCTGTGGTGCTGCACGTCGAGGTCGGTTTCCATCATCTGGTCGATGTCGAGCGGGGTCACCGCGCCGGTAACCGCCATGCGCAGTGAGTCGCAGACGAAGTGCAGCGCGTGGTGATCCTTGACGAATTTCGGGTATTTCGAAAAAATCTGGCTCTTGCCTGGGTCCTCGACGTCGGCCTCGAGCGCCATCAACCCGTTCTTGCGCGCGTGGCTGAACAGGTCGTAGAACATCTTCATGGTTTCCAGATAGAGTTGTTGGTTATAGCGCGACGAACCGAATACACCCAGCAGGCCCTTGAAGATCTTCGACAGCAAGTGCGGCGGATTCGCAACCAACAACGTCCCCAGCGCCGCTCCACCGATGATGACCAGTTCGGCCGGCTGCACCAGCACGCCGAGCTTACCGTGTTCCATCAGGTAACCACCGATCACGGCGCCAAAGACTACAAGGATTCCAATAATCGCGAACATAGCTTCGTCTTAACCCCGAATCCGCAACCCCTCTATTCGTCCCGCTGGACCACTCTCTCCGGAAGACTTACCCGGTTACCTCCACTCGCCTTGCTTGCCTGCAGCATCTTTCCGGCCCGCGTCAGCAGGCTGTCCACGGTGTCGTCCTTCTGGGCCGGTACACCTCCAATCGACACCGTAACCGACAGCTTGTCGCCCCACCAGGAGATGGCCGACAGCGACACCACCAACCGGGTACGCTCAGCCAGATCGCGCAGGGCTTCGCCGCTGCAACTGGTCAGAACGACCAGAAACTCATCCTCATCCATGCGCGCCAGCAGATCGCCGTGCGCCAAACTCTCCGATAAAGTGCGCGCCACCAGACGAAGCACGGCGTTGCCGGCTTCGCGGCCGCGGCTTCGATTCACCTCGCGCAACCCGTCCACGTCCACGCGCAGCACCGACAACGGCAGATCGTAGGCTTGGAATTCCGAAAGTTGTTCGGCCAGGTAGGTGTTTGCGTAGGACCGCTCGGCGGCGCCCGTCAGTGTGTCCAGGCAGCCGTGCGCGCTCAACTGATACGAGCGGCTCGGCCGGCCGGCTTCGTTCGAACTGTGCTCGAAGATCTCCGCCGCCCCGATCAACTCCTCGTCCGCGTCGTGAAGCGGCGTCGTGCGCGTGTGAACGGGAATACAGTGTCCATCGCGGTGCCGCAAGAAGAGCTTGAGCGCGCGCGTCTTGCCGTCGTGCAGCGTACGCATCAACGGGCATTCATCGCCGCTCAGCGCCGTCCCGTCGCGCCGCGAGTGCGCCAGAAACTGGTCCTCACACGAACGGCCCAACACTTCATGGCGCTTGAACCCGGTGATCTCTTCCGCTCCGCGGTTCCAGAACACGATCTTGCGATCGCGATTGATCAGGTAAACGCCGTCTTCCAGGCAGTCCAATATTGCTTGGTAGATCTCCGGCGTCAATCTGCCGACCTGTTCCATCTCTCTGTTCTTTTCGGGTGTAGGAGCAGGTGTATTAGCAGGTTGCTGAAAAACGGGATATCAACGCCTTCCGTCGGAAAAACCGGGGACAGT
>CAZDIZ010000149.1:0-2198 GCA_964505625.1 uncultured Solibacteraceae bacterium
TGCAATTGGACAACAAGGGACTCACCGAAGGCGTGCGGCGGGGCGTGTTGACGCTGCTGTTCGACGAAGGGCGCGCGGTGACGGTGAAGGTGCTGAGCGTGGCGGCGGCGGGTGCGCCGGGAGCTTCGGAGAAGAGCGAGGCGCGATACGCGTCGTCGTGCCAAACGCCGAACCTGCGGGTGGAGTCCACTTCGCTCCGGGATGAGTTCGTGGCGGCGGTAGGCCAGCCGGTTACGGTGGAAGCGAAGGTGGTGGACGACTGCGGCAATCTGCTGGTGCCGGAAGATGGCGCGGCCACCCCGGTGGTGGCGACGTTCTCCAGCGGCGATGCGGAATTGCGGTTGACACACGTGGGCACGGGAGTGTGGACGGGAACGTGGCGGCCGGTGCATGTGCCGGAAGGTGGCGGCGGCGTGACGGTGAAGATTCGCGCCGCGTACGTGCGGTTGGGGAGCACGACGACGATGCAAACGGGCGAGGCGACACTGCGAGGCAGCTTGCGGTCGACAGCGGCACCCGTTGTGGCCCCGGGCGCGCTGTTGCACGCGGCGAGCTTCGCGGCGTCGGCGCCGGTGGCACCGGGCGGGCTGGTCACGTTGTTCGGCGCGAACATGGCGGACAAGGCCAGCGGAGCGGGTTCCTACCCACTACCCTCGACGCTGGAGGGAACCGAAGTGATGCTGGGCGGGCAGGCGTTGCCGCTGCTCTATTCAAGCGCGGGTCAGATCAACGCGCAGGTGCCGTACGGGTTGACGCCCAACACGCAGCACCAGGTGGTGGTGAGGAGAGGGTCGGTGTTGTCGGTGCCGGAGCCGTTCACGGTGGCGGCGGCGCAACCAGGGATCTTCACCAAGAACATGCAAGGGACAGGTCAGGGCATCATCATGAAGTCCGACCAGTTGACGATGGCGGAAGCGGCCACACCGGCCTCGCGCGGCGAAGTGATCGTGATCTACTGCTCGGGGTTGGGCGCGGTGACGCCGGCGGTGAAGGAAGGCGAAGCGGCGACGGTGGCAGCGCGGACGGTGAATGAGACGACGCTGACTATCGGCGGAGTGAAAGCGGAAGTGCAATACGCGGGAGTGACGCCGGGGTTCGCGGGATTGTACCAGATCAACGCGGTGGTGCCGGCGAACGCACCGTCGGGCAACGAAGTGCCGGTGGTGGCCACCGTAGCCGGGCAGGTCAGCAACACCGTCACCATGGCCGTGAAGTAGACAGAATCCGGAAATCACAAATGAGCGAAATCAGAGACTATACGCGCTTGAAGAACGCCCTGAAGATCGTGTTAATGTGTTTCGCGGCCGTCCCTGCCATTGCGGCACCGCAATGGCGGCTGGCCACTTTCCCTTCAATCGTGAATCATGCGGCCGCATACGACGAATCTCACTCGCAACTGGTCGTATTCGGAGGATGGTACGCGGCGTATGCCGACGCGATGAACACTACGTGGATCTTTAGCGGCTCATCGTGGGAGCAGCGGTTTCCCAACACGCGACCGTCGGCACGCGTCTGGCACTCGATGGTTTACGATGCCGCCAGAAAGACGGTTGTATTATTCGGCGGTTACGGCGACGAGGGACGTCTAGACGACACGTGGGTATGGAATGGAAGCGACTGGGTCAAGCAAACCACGATGGTGCGTCCTCCCGCGCGCCGGAAACATGTCCTGGCGTATGACGCCAAGAGAAAGGTCGTAGTTCTCTTCGGCGGTGACGACTTGGGGAATCTCGACGACACATGGACATGGGATGGTTCAACTTGGACGCTCCGAACTCCCAAGAGTAGGCCACCGGCTCGTGCGAATCATGCGATGGCGTGGGATGAGTCTCTTGGAGCGATTGTGCTCTTTGGAGGACTTGGTGAAAGCGGCGATCTTGCGGATACCTGGCTCTGGGATGGCAACGACTGGACCCAATCGTCCGCGACAGGGCCTTGCGCTCGTTGGGAGCACGTGCTAGTCTCCGACGCGGCCGGTAGCAGGGTGGTGCTGTTCGGAGGATATTCGGACGAGACACTAGAAGACACGTGGATTTGGAGGGCCGGCGCGTGGACTCGCTACGATCCACCATCCGGGTCGGTGCGCCCAACCGCGCGTTCCAGTCATGCCGCCGCGTATGATTCAGTGCGTAAGCAAGCGGTGATCGTCGGTGGAGAAAACGAGAGCCCCCTGGACGATACGTGGGGGTTCGGTGCCA
>CAZDIZ010000149.1:2298-15215 GCA_964505625.1 uncultured Solibacteraceae bacterium
ATCGTCGGTGGAGAAAACGAGAGCCCCCTGGACGATACGTGGGGGTTCGGTGCCAGTGGATGGACGTTATTAGCTCCCTCGGCGAATCCCACGCCTCGAACGGCGCAAGCCATAGTCTACGACGCGACGCGGCGTGAGGTGGTCCTATTCGGAGGCTCCCGTAACGGTGATCTCAGTTCCGAAACGTGGACCTGGAACGGAACACAATGGACGCTTCGCACGCCCACCGTCACGCCGAGCCCGATGGCCTGTCACTCAATGGCCTTTGACGCAATGCGCCAGGAAGTGGTCCTCTTTGGGGGCGACAAAGGAGAAACATGGACTTGGAACGGCACGACGTGGGCGCGAAGACAGAGTTCCGTTAGTCCTCCGCCGCTATACTGGCACACGATGGCGTACGACGCCGCACGGGACCGGATTGTCTTGTTTGGAGGACGGAAGGTGAGCACATGGGAACTGTCCGGCGAAACCTGGACGTGGGACGGCGCCAAGTGGCAACGTATGAATCCGCCGGCCTCTCCATCGGCGCGTGCATTTCACGCGATGGCGTACGATGCCGACCGAAGAGCCGTCGTATTGTACGGTGGAAGCAAAAGTAACGACGAAGCGCTGGCTGATACGTGGATCTGGAACGGAGTGAATTGGGTACAGCAATCAGCGGCGGCGTCCCCTCCGCGGATGGATAACTGCTCCCTGGTGTACGATTCCGGCAGCAGAATGATTATCCTCCAGGGGCGAAGCTCCTACGGTGGATCGAGTCGAAGTGAGACGTGGATATGGAACGGTACCACCTGGTCCGCTGTGTACTCAAAGGACGTCCCACCGCTGCGGTGCAGCTATCCATTGGCGTACGACGACGAGCGACACCAGTTGCTTCTGTACGGTGGCAGAGAGGGCGGCGGAAACGGCGCCTTGGGCGACACGTGGATCTGGAAGGAGTGGCAGTCCCCGCCGTCAGAAGGCCCCTCCCTAGCTTCGGTCGTGAACGCGGCGAGCTTTGTGCCCGGGGTTGTGGATGGTTCCTGGTTGTCCATTCTAGGCGCGAACTTGTCATCCACTTCGCGGACGTGGCGTGCGGATGAAATCGTGAACGGGAGTCTGCCCACATCGTTGGATGGCGTGCGCGTGCTCATCGACGGTTTACCAGCCGCGATCTCCTACATCAGTCCCACACAATTGAACGTACAGGCGCCGATTACGGGCAAGGCCGGCGATGTCGTCGACGTTGTAATCACCAACTCCCAGGGCGGCAACGCTTCCACTCGAGCCGAGGTTAAGGCGGTATCTCCGGGCATTTTCGTTTACGTCCAAGGAGGAGGACAATACCCGGCGGCGTTGGTAACGCGAGCCGATGGCAAGGTGGACTACTTAGGACCGGCCGGCCTGTTCGGCAGCGCGCTGGCATCTCGCCCGGCGAAGCCTGGAGAGATCATTTCGCTATATGCCACCGGACTCGGACCGACCAACCCGTTGGTTCCCGCCGGCCAGGTATTCTCCGGGTCCGCACCGCTATCGAGTCCGGTCGTCTGCGAAATCGACTACCACGATGTGCCCGTCTCTTACGCGGGCATGGTTGGGGTTGGGCTGTATCAGTTGAATATCAAAGTGCCGAACGTGACCGCCGCTGGAAACAAGAAAGTCTACTGCCAAGTTAATGGTGTTTTGCACCAGAGGGAACTGCAGGTCGCCATCGAAGAGCAAGGAAGAAACGGAAGACAATGAGGGCAAGACGTCGCAAGAATACGATGATTTGCGGGGCCGCGCTTGCCGCCGCGCTGATGATGTGTCTAGCGCCAGCAATTGGAGGTGCGGAGGCGGACGCAGCAAGTATTGCGGAACGATCTGGCCGTACCGCCATGGCTCGACGATATACCGCGGCCAGAGGTTCCGTTGGACAAGGAACGTCTGCCACCGCCTGGCCTCCCATGCCCTACTCCGTCACCAACTCTGCCAGCTATGAAGAGTCCGGCGTGAACGGCCACGGAATCGCTCAAGGGTCGATCTTCATAGTGTTTGGCTACGATCTGGGCCCGGAGACACTTGTCCAGGCTGGCGCCTACCCCTTGCCGCTCGCTTTGGGAGGAACTGCCATCACGGTTTCGGTTGGAGGAGTCACCGCCGCGGTTCCTATTCTGTACACGTCGTCGCAACAAGTGGCTGCGTTGCTGCCTTCCACGTTTCCTCTGGGAACGGGCACTCTGAAGCTGACCAGGGACGGTGTCGCTGCCCAGTACCCTCTCTCCATCAATGTTGTCAAATCGTCTTTTGGTACGTACTCAATCAGCGGCAACGGTACCGGAGCCGGCTCCATCACGTCGGCGGACTATCGGCTGAAAACGTATAAGGACCCAGCCAGGGTGGGCGAGACGTTGATACTGTGGGGAACCGGGCTTGGTCCGGTCGACGGAAATGAAGCGGCTGGCCCGTTGCCGGGGAATCGCTTCTCCGACGTCGATGTGTTTGTCGGCGGTGTGCGTGCGCAGGTGGACTACGCTGGACGGTCGGGTTGCTGCGCCGGTTTAGATCAAATCGCTTTCCGGGTGCCTGCGACCACGTACGGCTGCTTTGTTCCAGTCGCAGTGCGTTATGGCGGAGTGACTGCCAACTTCGTCACCATCCCAGTAGCGGACACAGGTCAGGCGTGTCGCGAAGCGGTGGGGGTCTCGTCGGAGTTGCTTGAGAAGGCATCCACCGGGGCGGAAGTGCGCGTGGGCGGCATCGTCATGGGGCCGATCCCAGTGCTCCAATCGGCGGGTTTCTCCTTCTATGATGCCGTCGCATCCCAGCTTTCAGCGCTTATCGGCGTGAACGTCTCGGAACGTACGGTTCGGATGTTGGCAAACTCGAATGGAACTCAAAGAACCTCTTTCATGAAGTCTGCCATCCGCAAATACGGACCGCTGCTCGCTGCGAAGGGAATCGGAGCAGGAGAGATCGCCAGGTTGGCCAGCGGGTTGAAGAACCAGGGAATCGCGGCCCGATTCGGGCGCGTGAAGGGATTGTCCTCGGTGGTATCGTTGCTGGGCGCGGCAGCGCCTCCTCCGGGCACATGCACCCTAGTTAAGGACTGGTCATTTGATCCCAACCAGTGGGGCGCGACAGGGAGTGGAGAAGATGCGGGTGCTTCACTATCTCTGGCTGGCCCTCTGGGAGCGGGCACACTGTCACGAGTGGCCAAGGGTGAGTATCAACTGCCCTTTGGGCCGGCTGTGGGCCTCGGGCAATTTCCCATCGGGACCTATGAAATTTCGGCCCCCGGCGGCACGAGCGTTGGAGCGTTTCGCGCCACGCTCAAAGTCAGCGGGATCGAATGGACGAATAAGTCGGCGGTCACTTACGTCGACCGGAAACAACCACTGCGCATCACCTGGGTCGGAATGCCGGAACCGGGTGCCTCGGTACCTGGATACGTACTATTCGGCGGAGCATCTTCGGCTTCGGACGCCAAGTACGCGTTTGCCTGCGTGGCTCCCGCGAGCGCGGGTGAGTTGACGGTGCCGGAGTACATACTCTCCGCGCTGCCACGATCCACGACGCAGAAGGGTTCTCTATTCCTGGCCGCGCACCCCCTGCAAAACAGCTTTTCCGCCACGGGGATCGACTTCGGCTACTTCGCCGACTTGGGCAGCGATTCGAAAGAAGTGGAATTCCGCTGAGAGGTGATGAGAATGAACATTCGATTGCCTAAGTTGGCACTCGGTTTCTTACTTGCGGTGTTGGACGTTGCGGGACAAAGTGGTTCCGCGCGCCAATACACGATCAGTACTGTGGCTGGCGATGGTGGATTGACGCCGGGGCCAGGCACGGCTCGCTCGTTGAATGGAGCAGGCTCTCTTACGGTGGACTCGACAGGTGCGGTCTACATTGCCGAGATGAACGGGGCCTGGGTTCGCAAACTGACTCCGGACGGAATGCTAAGCGTCGTTGCTGGGAACGGCAGCTATGACTTAAGCGGCGACGCCGGCCCCGCCACGGCGGCGGGAATCGGCGTGCCAACCGCCGTCGCGGTCGGTCAGGACGGCAGCATTTTCATTGTGAGTGGTGGCATGGGAGTGTCCGGCCGAATCCGAAAGGTGACACCTGACGGCATCATTCAGACGATTGCGGGCAACGGTGCAACAAGTTTTAGTGGAGATGGGGGTAAAGCGACGCAAGCCTCGCTCGGCGACGTTTCGGGACTCGCCACCGATGCCGCAGGCAACATCTACTTGACGAGTTACAATCGTATTCGCAAAATTACCTCCGACGGGATCATCCGAACGATCGCCGGCAACGGTTCCACGGTGTTCAGTGGTGATGGAGGACCAGCGCTCGTTGCCGGATTCGATTCCATTCTCGATGTGGACCTTGACGCTACGGGAAACGTATACGTGACCAGTAAGAATCGTGTTCGGAAGATAGGCTCCGACGGAATCATCCGCACGGTTGCCGGTGGCGGAGAGAGTAACAACGACGGTGTGTCCGCAACGTCGGCGCGAATATCTGACGGTACGGGGCTCGCGATTGGCCTGGATGGATCGCTGTACATCGCGGATGCCGGTAAGGTTCGCAAGATCGGAACCGACGGTGTTATTCGGACCATAGCGGGGAATGGAAGTTCCGGGTTTTCGGGTGACGGCGGATTGGCCACAGCGGCGGGGCTATTCGCTTCGAAAATCGCGGTAGACGCCGAAGGTAGTTTGTACATCTTGGATTCCAGCAACAATCGGATCCGAAAAGTCAGCCCGGACGGGATTATTCGAACGGTCGCAGGCAACGGCGGCGATGGGCGCTTCAGCGGAGACGGCGGACAGGCCGCCTTCGCTGACTTGTATGCGCCATGGGATGTGAGCGTTGGCTCCGATGGATCGCTTTATGTCGTCGACACCCTAAACTATCGGATCAGAAAAGTTGCGCCGGACGGAGTAATCGCGACGGTCGCCGGTGGCGGCGACTACGGCACCGTTAACGAAGGGCGTTCCGCCATCGGAGCCTTTCTTGACTATCCAGAGAGAGTGGCCGTTAGTCCGAACGGTACCCTCTACATCTCCGATGTTAGGACTCCGCGGGTCTGGGAAGTGGCGCCCGATGGGATCATGCACTTATTTGCCGGTGGGGGTGAAGATTACGGCGACGGAGGACCGGCAAAACAAACCCGCATCGAGAACCCACACGGAATCGTCATTGACGGTTCCGGGAACGTCCTTTTTGCTGAGTACAACAATAGCGTGGTCCGCAAAGTAACACCGCTCGGAATCATCTCGACGGTTGTTGGCAATGCCGCCAAGGGAAGGGGATTCTCCGGCGATGGCGGGCTCGCAACGAATGCCCAGTTGAACTGGCTGGAAGGGTTAGCCCTTGATGGACAAGGATCCCTATATATCGCCGATCATGGTAACCACCGGATCCGCAAGGTCGCTTCCGACGGAACCATCCGGACCCTTGCCGGTAACGGATCAAAAGGCTTCAGTGGCGACAACGGTCTGGCTACCGCGGCTTCGCTGAGTGATCCCAGAGACGTGGTCGTGGATTCGTCGGGCAACGTCTTGATAGCGGACACCGGTAACAACCGCATTCGCATGGTTACTCCCGACGGAACTATACAGACCATTGCGGGAACTGGAACAGCCGGCGTCGGTGGTGACAATGGCCCGGCTCTGTCGGCACAATTGAACCAGCCGAAGGGAATTGACGTGGACAAATCGGGCAATGTATACGTGGCCGACACCGAAAACAATCGTGTTCGCAAGCTCACACCGGCCGCGACCACGAATCTCCCGATCGTCAGTTCAATCGTAAACGGAGCCAGCTTCACGCCGGGTATCGCCGATGGGGCGTGGATTTCCATCCTCGGTACGAATCTCGCCTCGACGTCGCGTGTCTGGAAAGCCGAAGAGATCTTGAACGGGAAGCTGCCGACGACGCTGGACGGCGTCAGTGTTACCGTGGACGGCATGCCGGCGGCGATGTACTATGTCAGTCCGACGCAGTTGAATGTGCAAGCGCCGGCCACGGGTAAGACGGGAGCGGTCAGCGTGGTCGTGAGCAGTGGCTCCGGAAGTAGTGCGCCAATGAGTGCGGATACGCGCAGAAACGCTCCGGGCCTATTTGTTTTCTCGCCGGCTGGCGGGAAGTATCCTGCGGCGCTTATCGCCAGAAGCGATGGCGGTGTCGAATACCTTGGACCCACGGGATTGTTCGGGACTGCGCTTGCGACGCGGCCGGCCAAGCCCGGCGAGGTCATCCTGCTGTACGCGACGGGGTTAGGACCCACGAATCCAGCGGTGCCCGCCGGACAGGTCTTTTCCGGAGCGGCGCCAACCGTCGACCAGGTGACGGTGACAATCGGCGGAGTGAAGGCGAATGTGGGGTTCGCGGGGCTCTCCGCGGCAGGCCTGTATCAGTTGAATGTCACGGTGCCGAATGTGGCTGCCGGAGATCAAGTCTTGTCCCTCTCGGTGAACGGTGTCAGTGCTCAATCGGGTCTATCCGTGGCAGTCGGAAATTAGTCCAGCGGATACCAAGATCTGGTAAGATGCAGCCATTTGCGGCATTATGAAACCTGGAGGGTAAGGCGTACCAGATGTCACGTTTTGAGCTGTGTTGCGCGTTGTTTGCAGTGGCAGGGACTTGTGCCGGACAGGCGCCACCACCCGTCGATCGTGGAGTCGTGGCGCCTGCCGCAAGGCCGGTAACAGTGAGTCGGCAAGGGCGGGTTGCACTCATTGTCGGTAACGATTCCTACCTCTTGGCACCTCTGCGCAACGCAAGAAACGATGCGCGAACCATGGATAGGGTGTTAAGGGAGTTGGGTTTCCAAACCGAACTTCTGCTGGATTCGACTGGCGCGATGATGGAGCGGAGTATTTTCTCGTTCACCGCCCGGATTCGTCCCGGCGATACCGCTTTGTTCTACTACTCTGGTCACGGGGCGCAGATAGACGGCACCAACTACCTGGTCCCGGTTGACTTTCGTGGGCCAGATAACATCGAGCTGAAGTACGGTTCATACTCTGTGACCAAACTCATTGACCGATTGAGCACAACCGGGGCCGCCTTCAAGTTCGTGTTTCTCGATGCTTGTCGGGACGTGCCTTTCCGCGACACGCTGCCGCTGAGCGATACGTCGGGGACCGGTAAGTCCGACTTGCCGAGCAAAGGCTTCTACATTGCTTTCTCGACCGCGAGCGACAAGAGGGCGATTGATGGTCAAGCCGGTACTAACGGGCTGTTTACCGGCGCTTTCTCTCGGGCCCTGCTAGCGTCGAAACCCGGAGATACGATAGACGCCATCATGCAGCGCGTGAACAAGCAGATGGAAGGACAGGTGCCTTGGATTCACCAAAACCTCACCGAGGCGTGGTTTCCGCGGGGCGAGCTTAGAGATGCTGGGGAACGCCCCAGCGCTCCCCCCAGAGACGTCGAGATGGCGCGAGTCCAGCTTGGGTTGGGAAACCGAGCCATGATCGAGGGGAACTACCAGGAGGCCCTTCGCCTGTTTTCCTTCGCCGTCCGTCTGAACGATCAGGATCCCGCCGGGTATCTTGCGCGGGCCGTTTCGCATGCGCTGCTGGGGGACGCGGATGCGGAGCTAGCGGACTACTCCAAGGCGATTGAGTTGAAGCCGGACGACCCTTCCGCTTTCCTGAGCCGAGCGCTGGCTTATCGGCGGCGAGGCGACTGCGCAAACGCCCTTCGCGATCTCGATGTGGCGGTTCGTCTGAAGCCCGCTTTCGCCGCAGCCCTTCGCCACCGCGGCGCTTGTCTGCGGCAAGCCGGCGCTCTGGACCGTGCGGAACGCGATCTCAGTGAGGCTGTACGATTGGATCCGCAGGATACGGTGGCGAGGGAGTTGTTGGCGGAGTTGCGCCTGTGGCAAGGCAAAGCCGAATTGGCTACGCGCGACTACGCCGAGATCGTCAAGATACGAAAATCATCACCTCGCGCCTGGCGCGGCTTGGCGGAGGCGCAGGAGATGTCCGGGGACACGCAAGGGGCTGCCAAGAGCCGTTCCATGGCTGAGCAAGGTTCGGCGGTGGAACGATGATCGCCGGTGTTCTCGCCGTGCTGTTGCTTGGAAATGCGGCGGCCGAGCCCAACAAAGACGAACTCCGTAGCCAGCAATTGCTGCTGATGGTCGAGTTCGCGAACGCGCGCGCGGATCGGGTGCGAATCGAGAAGACACTGCAGGACTTGAAAGCCGGCAGCTTCGACGCGGCACGCGACGAAACGTTACGCCAGTTGAGCAAGCAACTCGACGCAACCGAGCAGAAGTTGGCGGCGCTGCAACGCAAATCGGACGCGACCGCGCGCGACCCGGAATTGTCGAACGCCATCCGAGTGCGCGATGTACTGAACAAGAAGGTGCGGGCGGCACGAGAGAATCTGCCGGAGTTCTTTTCGATTGAACTGGTGGAGGCGAGGCAACGCGAAACGGAACTGCAGATCGCCATCGCCGAGGCGCAGCGGTTGATCGACCCCAATCATGCCAAAGTTCCTGCGCGTATCACCGAGTTGAACCGCCTTCTGGAACAAGAGCGCCGCATGCGGGCGGAAGAAGCGACGAGGCGCGAGCGGGAGGCCGAGCAACGACGCCAGCAGGAACTGGCGGATGCGGCAAGGCGTAAGGAGGAAGAAAGCGCGCGACTCAAACGCGAAGCGGAAGAAAAGCAAAAAAGCGATTTGGAAAAGCAACGCATGCGCGACAAGGAGCGGATTCTAAAAGAGGAGATCGACAGAATAAGGCGGGGTTCGAGGCCGCTGGCGCCCAAGCCCGGCCAAGTAACCACAAATCAGGCGGACCTCCTACCTTACGTGTTCCTGCCTCCTGGGACATTTCAGATGGGATGTGTGCCGGGTGACAAGCATTGCCGGGACGATGAATCGCCAAGCCACCGGGTGACTCTGACCAAAGCCTTCTGGATCTCGCGAAGCGAAGTTACCGTTGGCGCCTATAAACGTTACGTGGAGGCGGACAAGGCACGGCGCGCACTGCCGAAACAACGAACGAGAACGAATCCCTTTTGGAAAGAGGTCGGCCAGCCCATCTCTTTTGTCTCCTGGGAGGACGCCCAAGCCTACTGCGCGTGGGCGGGCGGACGGTTGCCAACCGAGTCGGAGTGGGAATACGCTGCCCGAGGTGGAAAAGATGGAGTCATCTTTCCCTGGGGAAGCGAGGCGACCCACGAGAATGCCAATTACATGGGCAAGCGAGGGCTTGACAAGTACGAAGAAGTCGCCGATGTTGGTGCCTTTCCCGAGAACGGTTGGGGGCTGGTCGACATGAACGGAAATGTCGGCGAATGGGTGGCCGACTACTATGCCCCACGATATGACGATAAGCCCGTTACGGATCCCAGGGGGCCCGCCGCGGGCAAGCACCGCGTGATTCGCGGCGGATCCTGGGCGGCGAATGAAGCGGAGATCCGCACGTCCGTGCGAGTTCACTGGCTTCCTACTGAGATGGCCTCCCGCGTCGGTTTCCGGTGCGTTATCGAGAAGTTCTGAGAGAAGAGTGAGTCAAGGGCGAGGTGGGAGGGATTTGTGACGAGACGCGAGTTGCTGGGTGGCACAGGCGTTCTTGCGACTTGGCCGGGCATGGGGTGCCGGCGGTCGACGAAGAAGGCTGCCGGCATGAGCAAGGCAGCGCCGGCAGCGGAAGCTTTCGATCCGACGGCGGCGTTGTCGCTGCACGGGCTCGCTGCGGCGTTGCGGAATCAGCGAGGCGCCGCATTCGAGAAATGGGCGCGCCTGAGCGGCTTGAACCGTCTGATTGGTGTCTCCGTGGAAGATGACGGGGATGTTCTGCTGCTCGGTCACAAGGAGACCAGTTGGCCGGATTTGCATATCGACGATCTCGCGATCGCCCTCCGGAGTGCATTTCGCGCCGGGCTTGAGTATAACGAGCCGCCAGGCTGCTCCATCGACCCGCGCGAGGGTACCGAGGATCCTTGGCGGATGCAGAAGGTCAGAGTTTTTGGGATGCCCTTCTCCTGTGCGATGGCGGCGCGCCTCGTCGCGATCGATTACGAACTCAAGAAGGCAAGTCTCGGACTCATCGTTCTGAAACCCGGCTTGCCCACGCTGGTCGAGCCAGTGTCGGATCCCATTTCCGCCTGCGCCGACACTAAACGGACAGAACGGGAGGTCCAGAAGGCGCATCGCTTCTGGTTTTGCCCGCTGACCGCCGACTCATCTCGTTTTGTCCAGGAAGAACGCGCAATTTGGATTGAGAAGCCGATAGGCGCGCAGGTTCTGACCGAGGAGGAGTTTCTCGATCGGAATGCCCGGCGGACCGGCTCGAAGCCGGCGGAGGGGGCTGCCCTGCTATTCGTCCGCGCAGTGTCCAGCCTGTTGGCCGAAGCCGCCCTACCGCAATACGCCGCTCTCCGTGGCGACTTCCGCCTGATCGAGGCCGCCAAGCTCGTGGCGTTGTTGGGAACACCCGCCGGGGCGCTCGGCTACTTCCTCAGCGAGCACGTGATCCGGCAGGAGAAGGTCCCCGCATTTGTTGGGGGGCTCTGGCGCGACGAATCCGGAGAGATTACCTGCGAAAACACAATCACCGAGAAAGCCATGACTGGCGGCACGTCCTATGAATCCCACACAGCGCTGCGCAAGTACCGGCAGCGCGTTCGAGGTGGAGTCGAAGCTCAAATCCGGATCGCTAGTCACGATATGCGGAAGTCGAATGGCGAACTCGGTAACGTGCTGCGGCGTGTTCGTGAGGCGAAGCCCTCAAAAGACGCGGCCGTCTGGACGTTGCCCCAGTAGCAGGGTCTAGAGCAGGCCGATCCGGGCGTGCGACCAGCATTGCTGTGATCGGCGCCAGGGTTGATCGGGGTCGAGGATGACCTGAGCTCCGTTTTCATCTCAAACTAGAACACGACTTGAGGCTGAAAGACCCGAGACGCGACGACTCTACCATGTGAGATTGAGGTCGGGTTGGTTGGAGCGTTTCTCCGCGACACTATGGCGGTTCGGCGATGTTCAGGAAGGATGCCAGTGAGGAACAGGCCGTCGCAGCCCCGCAGCAGGAAACTGTCCGAAACTCCGGCGAAAACAGGCGATCCTCAAGCTTCATGGACTACGCGACGGTAACTCGCCTCGCAATCGGTTTGCTGGAAACGGCATTCGCCATCGAGGACAACTGCAAAGGAATCTGACGATAGCCGATGACGTCGCGGCGTTGCCGCTCGGCCACCAGTAGTCCGGCGCACAGCCGCAGTTCCTCCAGCGGCCGCTCCATCAACTGCTTCACTTTCTCACGGCTGGCTTCGATGAAGTTCTCGCTTACCGCCGACTTCTCGACTTTGAACACGCAAACGCCATTCGACAGCGGTTTCGAACTACGTTCTGGTTCGCAGAAAGCAGGGTTGACGATCAGCCGCAACTCACAAGGAATCCTTATCTGTGGAAGTCGTTGAGGGCGAGTTCTTCAATTCGTCGTGCGTGTGTCCTCGCCGGCGCTTTTCTTGGATGACAGCGGGGTATACAACTGGCACGCCGAATTACATCTGCAACCACTGTTGTTTGCTAAGCCACAGGAGAATGTGTAGCCACGCTGGAACACCGTGCGAACGCACGTTTCAGTGGACCGCCGAATTTCGTCGTGAGTTGATGACGCTATAGCCGCTACCTTTGACCGCCATTCAGGTCCGAGGATTCGGAGGACGTCAGCCTGACTAGCTCCGGCGTGATTACGAAGAAACGTGGCAGCGATCAGCGTCAGTCGATTACGGGACGGCACCGGCTTACTCCAGACACGAGCTTGCTTCACTACTGTACAGGGATCGTGCAGGATTTGATGTATACAGACGGATTCAATGGAACGCCGCTACAACATCGTGGATGCCGACGATATTAAGATTGCCAAGTCCCTGATGCAAGCTGGTCGGAAGAAGGCTAACGTCTAGAGTGCGCTTTCACAATAATCATAGTCCATAGCCACAATGACGGAAGTAGGCTTGGATGTTTTGCGGCGTCACCACCTGCAGCGCTTCGGTCAAGGCTTGCTCCAGCGTGATCAGCGAACGGGCCTTGAGCGCGCGCAAACGTTGTTTGACTTGCGACCAGCACTTCTCGATGGGGTTGAAATCCGGCGAGTAGGGCGGCAGATAGCGTAGCTTGGCGCCGGTCGCCTCAATCCGAGTGCGCACCCCGTCCACCTTGTGCGCCGCCAGATTATCCATCACCACCACATCACCGGGCCGCAGCCGGGGACACAACACCTGCTCCAGATACGCCAGAAAGACATCTGCGTCGGTGGCCGCCTCGATGGTCATGGTGGCCCGCCATCCGGAGTAGCCAATCGCTCCCAGTATGGTGAGGGTTCGCCAATGTCCCGCCGGCGCGCCTTCGCGTACCCGCTCTCCGCGCGGCGCGCGGCCATAGCGCCGGGTCATCTCCGTCGTCACGCCGCTTTCGTCCAGAAAGATCAGTTTCTCCGGATCGATCCCGCCCGTTTCCTCGATCCACTGACGGCGCCGGATCTGCCCCTCGGCGCTGTCTTGCTCGGCCGCGTGGAGTGACTTTTTTTCAGCCACAGTCCCAGGGACCGTACCACGGTCCATAGTCGTGTCAGCCCCACCTGGATCCGCTGTTGGGCCAAACGCTGCTGCATCTCGGCCAGCGTCAGATCCGGCTGTTGTTCGATCCAGTTCTGCAGATCCTGCCGCACGGCGGGGGTGAGTTTGCTGGTTCGTCCGCGGGGACGGCCAGGAGGGCGGTCCGTGCTTCCGGTGGCCCGCTTCGCCGCCGAGATCTTTTTCGCCCATCCCAGACTGACGTCAAAGCGCTTGGCCAGTTGAGCCAAGCTGCCTTCTCCACGCTCATGCGCGCTCAGCAGCTTTCTGCGTAGATCGTTCGAGTATGCTTGCGCCACGTCCTGTCACGGCTGAATAGTCAGAGCTGTCTATAGTATATAGGAAAATGCTCTA
>CAZDIZ010000150.1:0-14910 GCA_964505625.1 uncultured Solibacteraceae bacterium
CCACGAGTTCCAGCAGCCGGCTATCCCTGAACACCGCAGGCGCGTACCGTAACCACCGGAGCGCGACGCAGCCCTCAGCCCTTCCGATTACCCGCTGAGTTCCAGTTTGTCTCCTTGGAGCGCCTAAGCCTGCACCAGTGCCACGCCGGCCGCGCGCGCCGCCTGACGGAGGTCGTCATCGAGCGTGGCGAGCGGCAGTCCCTCGCGGATTGCCAATTCCAGGTACGCGGCATCGTAAGCGCTGAGCTGGTACGTCCGTGCGAGCGGCAGGACTTGCTGAGCGATCCAGGCGGCAGGACGGTGTTCGATCTGGATTGGCAGCCGCCGTAGGCGGTCCAGAAATGCAGCTTGTGCCATCGCATTCATTCGACCCCGATGCTCCGCGGTCCTTAGGACGTTGGCGACTTCGAAAGGCCACAAGGCCGGCACGACAGCGTGGACGGTTTCAAGAGACTTGAGAACGGAGATCGTGAGCAGTGTGGACTCCGCTTCAAACGCCCAACTCAGGGTCATTGAAGCGTCGAGGACGAACGGACTAGTCAATACTTGTGGCCCTCATGGACGAGGTCCTGAATGCGCTCGCCACGACCTAGGGTGAGGTGGAATTCTTCCCGAAACGCGAGCATGCTGGCGACGGCCTGCCGACGCCGTTCGTGCTCGTCTTCGGAGAGGGGCGCTGTGGTAACTGTAGCGGCCTCCAATGCACGTTCAATAACTTCCTCGGGTGAGCGACCCACACCACGAGCGAGCGCTGCTTGGAGCAGTTCTTGCCCGTGTGGTGTGAGATTGACTGTCATCGATACCAGTATACGCTGAGTGTGCTTCGGGACCACAACGGGACGTGCATCAACCCCGTCGAGCCTTCTGCCTTACTTCAGCAGAACTCCCACATTAACAGCTTCCGCAACTCCTCAGTGCAAGTTGAACTTCTTCATCTTGTAGCGCAGGGTGTCTCGGGTGATGTGTAGCAGTTTGGCGGCTTGGGTTTGGTTGTTCTTGGTTTGCGCGAGCGCTCGCTGGATCAGGTTGCGTTCGTTGTCTTCAAGCGACAGCCCTTCGGTGAGCACTGGTGCTCCCGCGGCAGCAGTGGCGGCTACGGCCGGCGCCGTACGGCGGGAGATGGTGAGCGGCAGGCTGCTTTCCGAAATCTGTGAGGAGCCTTCCAGAATCATGGCGCGCTCGATGGCGTTGCGCAATTCGCGGACATTGCCCGGCCAGTCGTGCTCGAGTAGCTTGCGTTCAGCTTCCGTTGTCAGTCCTTCGATGTGGCGTTTGAACTTGCGGTTGTAATGCTCGATGAAGAACCGGCCCATGGGCAAGATGTCGTCGGGCCGCTCGCGCAGCGGTGGAATACTGATGTGTATGACGTTGAGGCGGAAGTAGAGATCCTGGCGGAACGCCCCCTCCTCGACCGCTTCCCGCAAGTTCTTATTGGTGGCCGCCACCACGCGCAGGTCCAGCTTGATGTCTTTGAGTCCGCCCAGGCGGCGGAAGCTCTGCTCCTCGAGCACGCGCAGCAGTTTGGCCTGGAGCATCAGCGGGATTTCGCCGATTTCATCCAGAAACAGCGTGCCCTTGTCGGCCAGTTCGAAGATGCCGCGCTTCTGCGCGCGCGCGTCGGTGAACGCGCCCTTCTCATACCCGAATAACTCGCTTTCGAGCAGGGTTTCCGGAATGGCGGCGCAGTTGATGGCAATGAATGGCTCGGCCTGGCGCAGACTCTGGTAGTGCAGCGTCTTGGCGATCAAATCCTTACCAGTCCCGTTTTCGCCGTCCAGCAACACCGTGGTGGCCTCGCTGGCCGCCACGCGGCGCACGAAGTTCAGCACCTCGCGCATCTGCGAGGATTCGGCGATCACCTCGCGCTTCTGCGGCGACACCTCTTCGGTGATGTCCTTGATGGTTGCCACCACCCCGTCCAAGGTTCCCGAGTCGGAGTAAACCGGCGCTGTACGAATCACCGCCAGCCGTTCCCGCCCGTTGTCGGTGTGCAAGCGGATGGTGTTGAGAGGGCTTCCAGCGGACTGGTGCAGTCCTTCGATCATCCCGCATTCGTTTTCACAAGTGGTGCAGCGGAACACGTCGCGGCAGTCGCGGCCCACCATGTCCTGGGAACTCATTCCGAACAAGCGCTCGGCCGCGGGATTGACCCCAGCGATCTTGAGATCCTTGTCGTAAAGCACCACGGCGTCGGAAAGCTGTTCGAACACAGCTTGCAGTGCGCGCGTGTTTTGCCAGTTCGAGGTGAGATTTTGCATCCGGGGCTTACCAGCCTATTTGGTCATAGTATAACACTACAGTGCGCAAATTGCCCCACCCATCTCTCACTAAGATGAAGAAGCAGAAACGCTTCTTGAGTGTCGATAATTACGACATAGAAGGGCGCGTGTGTCCGGCAACATTGAGCGTTTCAAGGTCTTATGGGAATACGTGGAGTGATGAAAACTGCGGCACATGGCCCAATCACCCAGTTTGGGGCTGGGTGATTTCGCGCGCTCAGGCTGCGGGCCCGCGCGAACGGCGGCACGTTCGAGGTGGAAGCCTTCGCGTACTCAGTTACTTGGCACGATCAAACGCCCCGTCGAAAACCTAGATAGGATAATAGATTTCTGGTCCACGGATTGCACTAGTACTTTTGGAGTTTCTATGCGCACATTCAAGATTGCAGTGCCCATTGCGGTTCTGATGGCCGGCCTATTCGTCTCGACCAGCCTCTCGTTTGGCAAGGCTGAGTATACAAAGAAGGAAAAGAAGGGCTGTGCGTATTGTCACGTCACAGCCACCTCGAAGGAACTCAACGAGGCCGGCAAGTATTACAAGGACCACAACCACTCGTTGGAAGGCTACAAGCCTCCCGCGAAGAAGTAGGCGAATTCGCGCGCAGCATCGGCTGTGTAGTGGGCGGTATGCGGACGATTCAGATCGCCGTTGCCGATCGAGGTTTCGTCGCGGAGTTGTCCAGGAAACTGAAGCAGAGCGGCGCTGGGGATGTAGTGTGTGTGGACGTGCCGGACGTGGACACGGGCGGCGTCCTGCTGATGGATGTGGATGCCCTGCGGAGCGTGCCACTGCCGCTGGCTAATCCGGAACGTGTGGTTCTGATTGCGCCCGAGGGGGCGGGTGAACTTAACCGCGCCTTCGATGCCGGGATCAAGTCGGTGGTTTCGACCAGGGATCCGCTGGACACGGTTCTGCTGGCCTTGATGGCGGCGGAGCTGCGAGTTTCGCGATCGGCGGCCGCCGCCAAGTGGTGCCCGGGGACAGGCCGCGAGGCTGGCTGAGCTTCAGCGGAGTTTCTCCAGCACTGCGAGGTGGCAGCGGCGTGCCTTCTTTAGGCCGCCGCGTGTGGGACGGGATGCGATAGAATGCTACCTCGGGCTGGGGAGAACATGGGCAACTTGGGGCGGTTCCTGCTTTGCGCAATCATCGGAATTGGTGTCTCTGCAGGTTGGGGACAAACCAGCAGCGCCAACAGCTGCGCGGGCTGCCACGATCAGGGTAAGACCTTCTCCAGCTCCATACACGCATCGCTCGGTTGCGAAGGCTGCCATAGCGACCACGACAAATACCCACATCCCAAGAACGTCGAAAAACCCGCTTGCGCGACGTGTCACAGCGACCAGGCCGGCGCGTATGAGCGCGGTGTGCACGGGCAGGCGGTCAAGAAGGGCAACGCCGGGGCACCGGATTGCGCTGTCTGCCACGGAAACGCGCACGAGGTGAAGGGCGCGAAGTCTTCGGAGTTCCGCAAGGCCGTGCCGGAAACTTGCGGTATGTGCCACACGGAGATCTCGCAGCAATTTCAAGCCAGCGTGCACGGGCAGGCCATCGCGCGCGGCGTACCGGATGCGCCGCTGTGCACGGATTGTCACGGCGAGCACTCCATCCTTTCGCACAAGGACGCGGCGTCGCCAGTGAGTCCGCGGCAGATCCGCGAAACCTGCGCCAGTTGCCACGGTGATGTGCGCTTGAACCGGAAATTCGGTCTTCCAGCGGACCGCATTGTGAGCTTCGACTCTTCGTTCCATGGTCTGGCGGCGCAAGCCGGCTCGCAGAGCGTAGCCAACTGCGCAAGCTGCCACGGCATCCATAACATCCTGCCGTCGTCGGACCCCAAGTCCACCACCAACGCGAAGAATCTGCCCGTAACTTGCGGTAAGTGCCACCCGGGCGCCGGGTCGCGGTTCGCATTGGGCACCATACATTCCTCCGAGGGCGGCAAGGAGACGCCGCTGGTCAAGATGGCCCGCGACTTCTACCTGTTGGTGATCCCCTTGACCATCGGCCTGATGCTGTTGCACAACCTGGGTGACTGGCTGCACAAAGTGGCGGGTCTGCGTTTTGGCGCCAAGCGCGCGGCGCCCTCGGTTTCCGATACCTACGTCAGCCTGCACCGGCGCGAGTTTCGTATGTACGCTTTCGAGCGGGTGCAGCACGCTCTGCTGGTTGTGAGCTTCAGCGTGCTGGTATGGACGGGATTCGCGCTGAAGTATCCGAACGAATGGTGGGCGCGTCCGCTCATGATGTGGGAGGCGAGTTGGCCCGTACGCGGCGTGGTGCACCGCATTGCGGCGGTGGTGATGATGGTGGTGTCGGTGGCGCACGCTATTTCGCTGATCACCAGCAGGCGCCTGCGCGAACACTGGAAGACACTGGTGCCGCGCCCGCGCGACGCCACTGAGGCTCTGCTGAATTTCCTCTACAACATGGGCCTGCGCTCGACGCGGCCGGTGTTGTCGGCGCACGGCTATGTCGAAAAGGCCGAGTACTGGGCGGTGGTGTGGGGCACGGCGGTCATGGCTCTGACCGGCGTAATGCTATGGGCCAACAACCTCGCGCTGCGTTATCTGCCCAAGGAGTGGCTGGACTTCGCCACTACAATTCATTTTTACGAAGCCGTCCTAGCGACGCTCGCCATCGTCGTCTGGCATCTTTATACCGTCATCTTCGATCCGGATGTGTACCCGTTGGACACCGCCTGGTTGACCGGTTTCAGCGTCAGGAAACGCGAACAACACGACTTGCAGCCGCCCAGCGAACCGTCCGGAGAAACCGTCGAGAAGAAAGCGGACGAACATGGCGACTCGGAATCTTCGTGAGACTGTCAAAGACTGGCTGAGTCCGGTAGTCTATCTTTCCGGCAACTGGCTGAGCCAGATCGGTGTGGTCGTGGTGACCACCGCCGCCGTGCTTTGGCTTCTACTGCTGCCCACGTTGATGCGCGGCGAAGCCGGCAACCCTTACATGGGCATCTTAACGTTCCTGGTGTTGCCCGGAGTGTTCATGGGCGGGCTGGCGCTAATTCCGGTGGGCATCTGGCTCCGTTTTCGCAAGGAGCGCCGCAAGGGCTCTTACCCACACGAGTTTCCTCCGCTCGATTTCAAGAACGTCAAGCTCAGAAGGCTGGGAGTGTTCATCCTGGTGGCGACGGTGGCCAACGCCATCATCGCCAGCCAATTCGGCTACAGCGCCATCTCCTACATGGACGGTGTGACCTTTTGCGGTGAAACCTGCCACACGGTGATGGAACCGGAATTCGCCGCCTATCAGAACTCGCCGCACTCGCGCGTCGAGTGTGTGAAGTGCCACATCGGCCCGGGCGCGAGCTGGTTCGTCAAAAGCAAATTGAGCGGTCTCGGCCAGGTGGTGGCGGTCACTTTTAATACCTACGAGCGGCCCATTCCGGCGCCGGTCGAAAACCTGCGCCCGGCGCGCGAGACCTGCGAAGCCTGTCATTGGCCGGAGAAGTTCGCCGCGGACCGTTTGCGAGTGATCAACAAGTACGCCGACGATGAAACCAATACGCTCACCAAGAATGTTCTGCTGATGCGCATCGGCGGCGGGCGCACATCGCGGCGTGGCATACACGGTGTACACCTGGGGCCCGGCGTGATGATCCGCTACGCGCATTCGGACCGCAAGCGGCAGAACATACCGTGGGTCGAATACGACGACGGCAAGGGCCGCAAGACCGTTTACACCGGCGCGGACTTCAAGGCCGAGACGCTCGCGAGCCTGCCAGTGCGCGTGATGGACTGCGTGGATTGTCACAACCGTCCCACGCATGCCTACGAAGTGCCCGAGCGCGCCGTGGACGCGGCCATGGCCTCTGGAACCATCTCTCCGGCGCTGCCTTCGGTGAAGAAGAAGGCCGTAGAACTGCTGCGCGCCAAGTATGCGGACAAGCAGGAGGGCTTGCAGCGCATTCCGGCCGCTTTGAATGACTTCTACCGCGCGTCGTACCCCGCGGTTTTCGCCGCTAAACAAAGCGAGATCGCGCGTTCGGCCGAAACCATTCTGGCCATCTACAAACGCAACATCTTTCCTTCGATGAACGTAGGCTGGGGCACGTACCCGAACAACATCGGACATACGGACTTCCCGGGCTGTTACCGCTGCCACGACGACGCGCACGCCGACAAGGCAGGCGTCAAGATCACACAGGACTGTAACTCTTGCCACAGCCTGTTGGCCATGGATGAACCGTCTCCAAAGATCTTGACCGATCTCGGGCTGGTGGAAGCCGCCAAGTAGCGGCGTGAAAAACTGGCACGGACGCCGAGCCCTCGCAGTAAGATGTCAGTAGGTTCAGCGACCTGTTTGTTGATGTGCGCGGTCCCAACAAAGGAGACATGCGATGCTCGCTTTGAAGAAAGTAGTTCTTCCGGTGGACTTCTCCGAGCGCAGCGCTGGCGCCGCGCGCTACGTCGAAGCCCTGGCGGCTCACTGTAAGTGTGAAGTGACGCTGCTGCACGTGCTTCCTCCGCCGCATTACGAGTTCAGCGCGCTGGAGGTGGGTGGCGCGGTGCTGAACGACTTGTTCGCGGCGCGTGCCGCGCAAGTGCGCAAGGACCTTGACGGCTTCCTGGCGCAGGAGTTGAGCCGGTTCAACGTCGAGCGGGTACTGCTAGAGGGCGACCCGGCGCGCAAGATCATCGAATACGCCCACGAAGAGCGCGACCGCCTGATCGTCATGCCGACGCACGGCTACGGTCCATTCCGGCGCTTCATCCTCGGTTCGGTCACCGCGAAAGTGCTGCACGATGCCGACTGTCCAATTTGGACCGGCGTGCACCTGGACCAGGCTCCGCCGCCGGAATCCATCGTATTCCGCACAGTGCTGTTGGCCCTCGATCTGGGGCCGCACAGCAAGTTGGTGCTGAACTGGGCGGCCGGCTTCGCCGCGAAATTCGGCGCGCGTTTGCTGGTGGCGTATGTGATCCCGTGTATTGAGGCGCAGCCCGGCGAGTATTTCGACCAGGACTGGCGCACGCACATCGAGGAACAAAGCCGCGAACGCGTGGAAGCCCTGATGGGTGAAGCCGGAGTGAGCGGCGAGCTTCTGATGGACAGCGGCGACCCGCCGCAGATTATCTGCGGTATGGCAGAGGGCGTGAAAGCCGATCTGCTGGTGATAGGACGCGGATCGGCGGCGGGCATGTTCGGCCGCTTGCGCGCCAACGCCTATTCGATCATCCGCCAGTCGCCGTGCCCTGTGGTCAGCGTCTAGCCGCGGGCGAACGTCATACCCACCCAACCGTCTTTTTCGGCGGAGTCCAGGGCCACAAGACCGGCTTGCTTGAAAGCACGCACGACGCGGTCCTGGTTGCGCGGCGGAAACCCGGATACGATCACGCGGCCTCGGTCGCGTAACGTGGCCGCAATGTCGCCCGCCAGCGTCGCCAGCGTTTCGGCGTTGATGTTGGCGAGCATCAGGTCGACGCTTGACGGCCGCACGCCGCGCAGCGAACCGGCGAACACCGCCACGCGCCCCTGGCAGGCACGCCCGGCCACGGCGGCGGAATCCGCGTCGATATCGCAGGCATAGATTGCTCCCGCGCCGGCCAGCCCTGCGGCGCGCGCCAGAATGCCGGAGCCGGTGCCCAGGTCGAACACCGTTTCGCCCGGGCGCAGATGCCTCTCGATGGCTTCCAGGCAAAGCTGCGTGGTGGCGTGCGATCCGGTGCCGAACGCCATGCCGGGATCGACCTCCAGCCGCCAGCGTCCCGCCGGCGTCGGTTCCGTGGACCACACCGGCACCAGGAAGAACTTCTCGCCGATGGGCGTGGGCGGCCAGGAGTCGCGCCAACCCGCCATCCAGTCGATGTCCTCCTCCTCACGGCAAAAGGGCGCGTGCGCGGCGAAGCGCTCGATGAGCGTGTCGCGCGTGGAGGCATCGTCGAAAAACGCGCGCAGGCGCAGGCCCGCGCCGGGGATCTCCTCTTCCACGATGCCGGCGGTCGAGCAGTCGTAGAGTTCGGCCAGCAGTTGTTCCCGCTCGGCCGGCGTGCATTCCAATGTGAGTGAGAACATCAGGCGCCGGCCGCCGCTGCTTTGGAATTCTTGAAGGCGGCGCGCGTCTCCCGCAACTGCTTGGCGTGCGCCTCGGCGTGCAGCGCGTAGGTGCGTAGCAGTTCGAGCAGCGTCAACGCGCCGCGTTCGGAGTGCTTGCACACGCGTCCGAAGGCGATTTCCGGAAGCTCCCGCAGCAGTTCGTAGTTTTCCGCGCGCGTGCGGCGGAATGTTTCCATGGCGTGCGATGGCTTGCGCCGCGCGTAGTCCAGTTTGGTGGCCCAGGCATCCTGATCGTAGGCCATGATGGTGGGATTATCTTCGGCGATGACGCGCCGGAAACGATCCGCGCCCACCATTTCCGAATCCGCCAAATGCGCCATGATCTGGCGTACGCTCCAGGCGCCAGGGCTGGGCACATAGTCTAGTTCCGAGCCGGCTGCACCAATCATAGCTACCGCTATCAGTTCCGGCCCCCGTCGGAAACGCTCGAGTAATTCCTCGATTTCGTTCATAGAACAATCATACGCCGCCGCGCGTGTTAGTCGAGCCTGCGAATGACGGTTCGCACCACACCTTGAATCATCAGGTCGGCGCGCGGATGCAGTTCGGGGTAGGCGGGGTTTTCGGCTTTCAGAAACCAGCGCCCCTTCACCTGAACCAGGCGCTTGAGCGTGCTTTCGCCGTCGATTAACGCGGCCACGATCTGCCCAGCGCGCGGTTCGGTCGCGGGCTCCACCACTACCGTGTCGCCAGGCAGAATGCCGGCGTCCTTCATGGATTCACCGCGAACCTTCAACGCGAAACAGCCTTCGGCTGGTCGAAACCCCAGCGTGGCTTCGTCGATCGAGACGCACCCGTCGGGCGAGGCCGTGGCAATCGCGTCGGGCGGACCGGCCGGGATTTGGCCGAACACGGGGATGTCGGCGACATGGGTCCGATTGCCGTACAGCGGACCGGCGAGATCGATCTGGCGCGAGCCGCGTTCGGCGCGGTGTATGTAGCCCTTGGCTTCGAGCGCCAGCAGGTGGCCCGCGACGCCGTTGGGGCTGCGGATGGAAAACGCGCGTTGGATTTCCGGAATGGATGGCGAGCAGCCGTGCTCGCGGCGGAATTCCACGATGAAGTCGAGGATCGCTTTCTGCCGCTCGGTGAGCATGATGCTATAAATTCTTACACCAGACGAGAGAGCTGTCAACTGGCAGGGGCGGGGGCTTCCATTGCAACAACAACGGTGATATAGTCAACAGTGTAGACTAAATTGTGAGGCGTTGAGCATTTGGGTACCAAAGAACGCAGAGCCAGGCACAAAACTGAGCTTCGGGCGCGCATTCTCGACGCCGCCCGCGAGTTGTTTTTGACCGAAGGCGTGGAGCGGGTCTCGATGCGGCGCATCGCCGAGCGAGTCGAATACTCGCCCAAGACCCTGTACCTGTATTTCAAGGACAAGGGCGAAATCCTCTACCACCTTTGCGAAGAGGCATTCCGGAAGCTTGAGGTTGAGACCGCCTATCTGGAGCGCTCTAGCGACGATCCAGAGCTTGTGCTGCGCAAGGGCTTGCGGCTCTATGTCGAGTTCGGACTGGCGAACCCGCACGACTACCGAATTTCCTTCCTGAGCCCGTCGAAAGACTACCCGTACCAGTCACACGACCAACTGCCGGTGGATTCGGTAGCACGCACGATGCATCGCAGGTTTGGCGATCTGCTGCGGAAGGGCATGGCGCTGGGGCTGTTTCGTGAAGGCGATCCGTTGATGTTGACGCACGTGCTGTGGGCGGGCGTTCACGGGGTAACCGTGGCGCTGATTTACGAACCGGACTTCAAATGGGTGGACCGGGAACAGTTCATTGACGAGACCATTGACGCCCTCATTAGAGGCATTAAGAAATAGGCGTAACCAATTGATATGAGGAATACATACGTTCTGCTATTCCTGGCGATTCTGCCGCTCGCTGCACAGGAGGAGAAAGCTGCGCTGACGTTGCCGGAGGCTGTTCAGATGGCGGTCAAGCGCTATCCGGATGTTGAGAAGGCCCGGGCGGCCGCCGAGCAGTTGAAGGGCAAGATCCGGGAGGTGCGGGCACAGGCTATGCCGGAGATCAATTTCACCTCCTACGCGACACGCTTGCGAGACCCAAGTCTAATGAATGCTTCAGGTATGGACAAATTTCCTGAGGAATTACGTCAAGCGCTGGTTCCGGTCGGCATCAACATGTTTGACTACGGCGTGAGCGTGAAGCAACCGCTGTACACGGCCGGCAAGGTGGGCACGGCGCTGCGATTGGCGAAGATCGAGGCGGAAGGTTCCTCAGTGGACATTAGTAGGGCCGAGCAGGAACTATCGCTCTCGGTGGTGCGGGCGTTTTATGCCCTCATGTGGGCCGAGCGGAATCTGGAAGTGGTGAACGAGACGCTCGAACAGAAGAAGAAGCATGCCGCCATGGCGCGTGTGCGGTACAACAACGGCGTTGCGACCGAAGTGGACGCCCTTCGCAGCGATGTGGCGGTGGCCAATTCGCAGGCCGAGGTGGTGCAGGCGCGCAACGCGGTACGCCAGGCACGAGCTCTGCTAAACCACTATCTGCTTCGACCTATCGACTTTCCTACCAAGGCGTTAGGAGAATTTGTTGAGAAGCCACCTGAGTCCACTGAAGTCCCCGATTTGGCCAAAGAGGCTGAACGGCGCCGGCCCGAATTGATGCGTTTGCGCATTGCCGAGCGCAGCGCGCAGGCGCAGTTGCAGTTGGCCAAGGCCGAGAGCCGGCTGAAGCTGGAGTTCAACGGCGGTTACGGGGTAACGTCCCGGCTTCCCGAGAATTTGTTCAATCGGGACTTCGTGCGTTGGAACATGGGCGTGAACATGACGTTGCCTATGTTTGACGGCTTCAAGCGCAGCGGGTTGGTCTGGCAGGCGACGGCCTACGAGCGGCAGGCCCGTTTGGAACGCGAAAAAGCCGAGCAGCGTGTAAGGCTGGACTTGAGGCAGGCGCTGGACGACCTGGCGGCGGCGGCTGAAACCGTGACGGCCGCGCGCAGCAATGTTCAACAGGCCGAGAAGGTGCTGTCGATGATGCAGAACAATTATAAGTTTGGCGCGGCGACGACGCTGGACATCGTGGACGCGCAGACGGCGCTGGCCGTGGCGCGCTCGAACATGCTGCGCGGCTTGCACGATCATTCGGTGGCGCGGGCAACTTTGCGCTATGTGATGGGCCAGACACCCTGGGAGTAGACCATGAAGCGAATTCTAAGTGTTGTTGCTCTTTCGATTGCAATCATTGCACTTGCTGGATGCGGGAAACACGAAGCGGCGGTTAGCAAAACCTCCGCACCGGCGGCGGCGCGGGTACGCGCGACGCGTGTTGAGGCGCAGGCGTTTACAGCGTCGCTGGCCATTACCGGCTCGCTGGTTTCGCGCTCCGTGGTCGAGCTGAAGGCCGAAACCACCGGCCGCGTCGTCCGCTTCGACAAAGAAGAAGGCGATCCGATCAAGGCCGGTGAAGTTGTGATTTTGGTGGACGAGGAGAAGATGAGCCTGGCGGTTCGCGAGGCTGCCAGCGCCGTGGCGGTAGCCGAAGCCAACTGTGCCCGGGCGCGGGTAACCGATGCTTACAACAAGAGCGAGTTGGAGCGTGCCCAGAACCTAATCGCCTCTGGCGGCATCACCGACAAGGACCTGAAGGCGGCACGAGTGGCGTCGCAGGATTCCGCAGCCCAGGTGGCGCTCACCGACGCGCAGCTTGCCCAGGCCAAGGCCACGCTCGCCACCGCTCGCAAGCATCTGGCCGACTGCCGTGTGAAGGCTCCGGTGGACGGAGAAATCTCCAAGAAGCTGGTGAACAAAGGTGCGTATGTTGAACCAGCCACACCGGTTTTCGTTTTGGTGGACAATCACCGCCTAGAGTTGGAAAGTCCGGTTCCGGCTTCGGAGTTGGGCGGCGTGCGGACCGGGCAGACGGTGCGGTTCAACGTTAACAGCTTTCCCGGCGAACAGTTTACGGGCCGCGTGGTCGATGTCAGCCCGGCGGTGGACATCGATTCGCGCACGGCGCGGGTACGTGTGCAGGTTCCGAATCCCGGCGGGCGTCTGAAGGCCGGTATGTTCGCCCAGGGCGAGATCCTGACGGGTGCTTCCACCGCGACCATCCTGATCCCGCTGGCGGCGGTTTACCGGGACGATTCCTCGGTGAAGGTGTCCTATGTCTACGTCATCGAGAACGGTAAGGCACACAAGCGGCAGGTGCGGATCGGACGCGAGGTGGCGCAAAAGCTCGAGATCGTCGAGGGCTTGAAGCCCGGCGATATGTTGGTTCCGGAACGCAGCATCGAGTTGGCCGATGGGGTTGACGTAAAGCTGCTCTAGCGGCGGCGCGGGAGTCAAACGATGTTTATCAGCGATCTATCCATCAAACAACCCGTGCTGGCGACCATGCTCAGCGTGGCGCTGGTAGTGTTGGGCGTGTTCAGCTACAGTCGCTTGAGCATTGATCTGTATCCGGACGTGGAGATTCCGGTGCTGACGGTGCAAACCGAATATCCGGGCGCGTCACCGGAGACGGTGGAGCGCGAAGTCAGCAAACGCATCGAGGAAGTGGTCAACACCGTTTCCGGTGTGAAACACATCTCGTCGACCACCACCGAGGGCTTTTCGAGCATCGTCATCGAATTTACCCTGGGCACGCGTCTGGCCAACGCGCAGCAGGACGCGCAGGCCAAGATCAACTCAATCCGCGCCGAGTTTCCGCGCGACATGAAGGAGCCGGTGATCCAGCGGTTCGACATCGGCTCGCTGCCGATTGTGTCCATCGCCGTGGAAAGCCAGACTGCGGACATCAAGGCGCTCAGCTCGCTGGCCGAGAAAACCATCAAGAAGCGCATTGAGACCGTGCCGGGTGTGGGGCAGGTGAATCTGGTTGGACTGGCCCGGCGCGAGATTCAGATCTTCGCCGACCGCGACAAGCTGAAGTCCTACGGAGTGAGCTACGCGGAGCTGAGCGGGGCCCTGGCGCGCGAGAACATGGACGTGCCGGCGGGAAAACTCGAGCAAGGAAAGCTAGAACCACTGGTTCGCGTGGCCGGTAAGTATAAGAACGTAGACGAGTTCCGCAACCTGATTGTGGCGCACCGCAGCGGCCGTCCGATCTACCTGCCGCAAGTGGCGCGCATTGTCGACGGTGTCGAGGATCGCCGCAGCGCGTCGTTGATTGATGATCAGCCGGGTTTGGCGCTTGAAATCGTGCGCCAGAGCGGCGCGAACTCGGTGGCGGTGGCCGATGGCGTCATCAAGGCCATGGAGGAGTTAAACCAGCAGCTTCCGCCGCAGATCCGCTTGCGGAAGATCGTGGACAATTCCATCTATATTCGTGAATCGGTGGAAGATGTGCAGACCACCATTCTGCTGGGCGGTGCGCTGACGGTGTTGATCGTGTTTCTGTTCCTCAACAGTTGGCGCAGCACGGTGATCACGGGGCTGGCGCTGCCGGTGTCGGTGATCAGCGCCTTCACGGTGATGTACGCGCTCAACTTCACGCTCAACGTGCTGACGTTGATGGGGTTGTCGCTCGCGATCGGGTTGTTGATCGATGACGCGATTGTGGTGCGCGAAAACATCGTGCGGCACCTGCACCATGGCCAGGATCACTTCACGGCGGCACGCGAGGCCACCACGGAAATCGGGCTGGCTGTCATGGCGACTACGTTCACCATCATCGCCGTGTTCGTGCCGGTGGCGTTCATGGGCGGCATCATGGGACGGTTCTTCTACCAGTTCGGCATCACGGTGGGTGTGGCGGTGCTGCTGTCGCTGTACGTGAGCTTCACGCTGGACCCGATGTTGAGTTCGCGCTGGTACGATCCGGCGGCCGACCCGAATGTGCCGCGGTCGTGGTTCGGACGAAAGCTGGAATGGCTGAACGAGCAACTGGACCGTTTGCAGAGCGTTCTGGGTGTGGCGTTAGGCTGGTCGCTGCGGCATCGCTGGGTAGTGGTGTTGGGAGCCACCGGAGCGATTCTGGTGAGCTTCACCTTGTTCGGCAAGCTGGGTTCGGCGTTCATGCCCGAAGCCGACGAAGGCCAGTATATGGTGCGCTATAAGGCCGATCCGAGCATCAGCCTGGAGCGTTCGGTGGACATTGCGCATGAACTGGTGGCCGAAATTCGCAAGGACCCTTCAACGGCTTACACCTACACGAGCATCGGCGCCAACGGCACCCAGCCGGTGAACGAGGGCAACATCTTCGTCAAGCTGACGCCGCGTGAAGGCCGGCGTCACGTGAACGTGGTGCGCGTGGACATACGCGAACGGATGGCGCGCTTCCGGGCCATCAAGGTGTCGATCGGTCGCGCCGACGAAATGAGCCCTGATACCAAGCCCATTCAGATGAGCTTCCGGGGACCGGAACTGGCGCGCATGGCGCCCATCAGCAAAGACCTGATGAAGGTGGTGGCGGAGGTGCCCGGCGCCAAGGACATCGATACGAGTCTGGAAGATCCGCGGCCGGAAGTGCGCATCAACGTGGACCGGCGCGCGGCGGGCGATCTTGGACTGGACCTGGGGACGGTGGCGTCCACCATGAGCGGTCTGGTGGCCGGCAACGTGGTATCGCAATTTGAAGA
>CAZDIZ010000151.1:0-3288 GCA_964505625.1 uncultured Solibacteraceae bacterium
CTGTGCCGCTTGCAAGGAACCGATCCGGCGTCCACCTTCGATGCGTGGCTATTGCGCTTGGCTCGAAGCCACCGGTCTCATCTTGTGAGCGTCTTGGGGGACTTCGCGCCTGTCATCGAAACGCTTGGCGGGACCAAAGTTCTAGCAGACCTGTCTGGGGCTATAGCCGACGCGAGCCGCTGGTGGCCATAGCCGGCAACCGGAACGCTCCACACAATTCTGTATGGTAAGTCGCCACTCAGGCAGTGAGACACATCGGCGGCTTGCCGCAGCCCCAACTGGCACGTTACTGCGGTGACTGCTACCGCTTGCGCTCTGCCCGCTACGCCGGGTTCTTCGGGTATACTCGCGCGTGTTTCTTGCGGCGCATGTAGGTTCTCGCTAGTTCCATATACACGCCTAAGTCGCGGTCCAGGTCGGATTGGGTTCCGTCGAAGTAGAATGTCCGGATTGGCAGGCCGCCCAGGTCTTGACTTACTTTTGGGTAAATGGCTTCGCAGACGATTCCGTTCATGCAGGTAAATGGACTTATGTCGATGATACCGTCCACTCCCTTGCGCGCCAGACAAATCGCCTTGCCTACGTTCAGCACCATCTCGCCCAGGGCTCCGTCCTGCGGCAGATAGGGCCTGGCGGCTTCCAGCACTTCGCGCGTCGAGGGTTCTTCGTAGCCCACGATCTCATCCTTGAATGGCTCCAGGATGACGTGCTCGTCGTGCTTCTGAACTTTGTTGCGTACCCAGGCTCCCGCGCTTTCCAGCGAAACCAACTTACCCTTCAGCTTGAGTTTGCGGAATTGCTCGGCGTTGGTGTACCAGATCCACTCGGTCAGATCCGAGATCCAGGCTTCGCCGCCGTACTCTTCCAGCCGGCGCACCAAGTTCTCGTTCGAGAACGTATGCAGGCGGCAGAAGATCTCACCCACCACGCCGATGAGCGGAATGGAGCGGTCGCGCTGCGCCGCGATGTTGCGGAAGCGCACCAGGCAGCGCTCCATCACCTCGCGCACGGCGCGAAGCTGTACGGCCGGCTTGAAGGGCGTCTTCTCGACGGTTGAGCACAGATCGTCCAGACACTCTTCAAACACCGCGTCCGTGTCACCCTTGTTGCGCTCGTGCGGGCGGTACTTGAGCAACATCTTTTGCAGAATGTCGGCCGCCACCAGCATGCGCCAACCGGTACGCAGAAACGGCTTGGCCAAACTGCCCAGACCCGCGTACCCGTTATTCGATGTCGGCGAAAGCACCTCGGTCGACGCGTAACCGTTGGCCGCGAGAATTCCCTTGAGATACGGCGCGTACTGGCCGAAGCGGCAGGGGCCATCGGCCGTCGGCATGAACAGCACGATCTTGGAAGGATCGGCGCCGGGCGCTTCGAGCACGCGCATGAAATCGCCCACGGTGACCTTGGCCGGATAGCATTCGTCGCCCGAAGTGTGGCGCGCGCCGAGTTCCTTGGTGCGATGGTCGGACGGCGGCGTGATGTCGGCATCCACGCCTAGAGAGCGGAAGCCGGCGGCGAACGCACGCCCGCTGCCGTAAGCCATGGGCGGAATGAAAATCTTCTTACCGACTAGTGGATGGCTGCCGAGGCCGTCTTGTTCACTTCCTCGGTTGAGTTGTAGCATCGCAGAATTCCCTTACTGTCCAGATACGCCTCGCAGCGCGTCATGTAACCGGCATCGTTGCCGTGACCGTCGAATTGCAGCACCAGCAGCGGCGCTCCCACGGTCTCGCGCGCGAAGTGCTTGATATAAGAATCCGGCCCGCACTTGAAGTTCGAAATGTAGATCATGTGCAGGTTGGGACGTTCGGCCACCAAGCGCGAGGCTTGCAGAATCTTCTGCCCCGAAATCCAGTACATGTTCGGGTGCAGGTCGCGCGTGGATTCCTGGCCGGTGACCAGGAAGTCCAGCGGAATCACGTTGGCGCCGTAGTGATGGCGGAGCTTGCGCGGAATGTCGCAGTTGATGCTGCGGTCGTAGATGTTGTAGCCGCGGCCCACCAGTATCAATCCCGGCTCTCCACTTTCATCGAGCGTTTCAAGCGCGCGATGGCCGGCCTCGATCAGCTTGTCCTGGAACTCGCGTTGCGTGGCATACGCCGCGTCGACAGCCTTGTCGCTTGCGCGGCGGCTCACACCCAGCTTGCGCATGGTCTCGGCCAGCGATTTCTTCACCACCTCGCGACCCATCTGGAAGTGCAGCGTGGGCGCCAGGAACTTGTAAGCGTGCTCATCCAAACGCGGAGCCGCTTGCAGCACGAACGGCAGCGTCTGATTCCACGGGCAGAAGTGTGCCGAGCAGGTGGAATCCTCGCTGGTTTCCGAATCCAGAATATTGGGAACGAAGATGTAATCGACGCCCAATTCCACCAGCGCCAGCGCGTGGCCGTGCGCCACCTGCACCGGGTAGCAGGGCTGCGCGAGCGCCATTTCGACGCCGTCGGCCGAAATCTTCGGATCGGTCTGGCGCGACAACACCACCTCGAAGCCGAGGTCGGCGAAGTAACGGTGCCAGAACGGATAGCGGTCGTACATCGACATGGTGCGCGGAATGCCGATGTGAATCTTGTTGGGGACGCGCTCGAACTTGGCGACGTTGAGCGGACGTCCGGTGATCTGTTCGATGACTTGGTCGCGGTAGTGGAACAGGTCTTCGATGACGGCCTTGCGGCCGGTCTTCGAAGGCTTGCGGAAGCGGTCCGAGCACTTATCGCCCCAGAAACTCTTTTGGCCTTCGATGGTGAATTCCTTGATGTCGCACTGGTTGGTGCAGGCCTTGCAGGTGAAGTCGCGCGTGGAGACGTTCAGGCTGTGCAGATCGTAGCCGCGGAAACGGCTGGCGGCGTTGGTGGCGCGATGCCACTGCCGCGCGATCAACGCCATGCCGATGGCGCCCATCACACCGTTGTAAGGAGGCACGGTGATCTTCTTGCCCAGCAAGCTGGAGAAGGCCGCCGTGACCGCGTCGTTGTACGCGGTGCCGCCCTGGAAGTAGATGACGTTGCCGATGCGCCGGCCGCGCACCACGCGGTTGACGTAGTTGAGCGCGATCGAATACGCCAGACCCGCGAGCAAGTTCGGCACCACTTCGCCTTTGTGCAGCCAGCCGGTGATGTCGCGCTCCATGAATACCGTGCAGCGCTCGCCCAAACGGGTGGGCGAAGCGGCCGACAGCGCCAGCTTGGCGAACTCACCCTTGATGCTGATGCCGAGTTTATCGGCCTGCTCTTCCAGGAAGCTGCCGGTGCCGGCGGCGCAGGCTTCGTTCATGGCGAAGTCCACCAC
>CAZDIZ010000151.1:3388-5842 GCA_964505625.1 uncultured Solibacteraceae bacterium
ACCACGTTGGTGGACACCGAACCGATGTCGATGCCGAGATAGGCGGGAATCTTCGAACCGTCCTCGGGCCCTTGATAGGGCGCCACGCGGTCGCGCAACAGCACCACGCGGTCCATGCTGAGCGCTTGCGCATCCTGCGGTTGCGCCGCGGTTTCGTGCTGGCACAGGCGGTGTATGTCGCGGAGCGAACGCTTGCGGCGCTCTTCGCACTCCAGAATCGCCGTGCCGATGGCGCCGCACCAGGCGAACAGATCCGGCACAATCAACTCTTCGTCGCCGAGTGAAAACGCTTCGCGGATGGCGCGCGTCACGCCCTGGTTTTGCGACACCGCGCCAAGCAGCGCCACCGGCGCCACCACGGGACGGCCCTTGACGATGCTGCTTTTGAAATTGCGCGCGACGGCATCGCACAGCCCGCGCAGAATTTCGGGTGGCGTGTAGCCCTTCTGCTGGGCGTGGATCATGTCGCTTTTCGCGAACACGGAGCAGCGTCCGGCAATGCGCGCCGCGCAACCGGCTTCGCAAGTGATGCCGCCCACTTCCTCGACCGAATAGCCCATGCGCAGCGCCTGCTGGTCGATGAAGCTGCCGGTGCCGGCCGCGCATTCACCGCTGCGGTCGTAGTCGATGATGCCGAACAGGCCGGTGTCGGCATCCATCTCCAGGCGAATGTACTTGGAACTCTCGCCGCCCACTTCGAACACCGTGCGCACCTGCGGATAGAACTCGCCCATCATGCGCGCGATGGCCTTGAATTCGTTCTCGAAATAGATGCCGAGGATCTTGGCAATGGTGCGGCTGCCCGAACCTGTTACGCGCAACCCGTCGACACGCGTCTCATCCACCACTTCGTGGAGTTCCTGCAACAGATCGAAAGTTGACTGTATGGGACTGCCTTGAATGCGGCGGTATTCCGACAGGATCATGGGCCGGCGCTTGCCGCGATGGTTCCACTCCGTGAGCCGGAATGACGGCTTTTCGCGAACCACTGTTTCCAGCAGCGCCCGATCCTCAGGCGCTCCTATGGCGGCCAGCTTCAGGCTGATCGCTCCGATGTCCAGACCAATATTGATGCCCATTTGACGCTACCGGGAGACTTATAAACCATCATACATCACGACATAAAAGTAGGCCTTTTTCAACGGCTTGAGCCCGAACGGGGCTTTGGCGGCATCGAGCGCGCCGGTTTCGGGGCTGAACGGGGCGCCGGGAACTGGTTGATTTCAATCTGTAAACAAGCGTGAGCGCGGGGGCTTGACAGCGCATGCCGAATACCGGGACGTTAGAGCGTGTGTGTGCACGAAAAGGAGCCACTCCGATGCCGTACCAGTACTTATCCGCGGTTGTCTTGCTGATTGCGTCCGCCGCCAGCGGTTTCGCCCAGCCTTCTCCGGAATGGAAAGCGGGCGTCGCCTCCGTGGTGGTCACGCCGAAGGAGCCGATCTGGCTGGTGGGCTTCGCCAGCCGTGACAAAGTATCGGACGGTATCGCCGCGGACTTGCGCGTGAAGGCGCTGGCGTTGCAGGACCAAACGGGAAAGACCACGGTTATTGTCACGGCCGACCTGATCGGTTTCTCGCGTACGCTGTCCGACATCATCGCCAAGCGCTGCCAGGAGCGGTACGGTCTGACGCGTGAACGTCTGCTGCTGAACGCGTCACACACGCATAGCGGACCCGTGCTCAGCCTGGATGGTGGAGGGCGCGACTCCAAGCGCACGCCGGAACAGAAGCAGGTCATCGCCAACTACACGCAAGGACTTCTCGACAAAGTGGTGGACCTGGTAGGCCGCGCCATCTCGGATCTTGCGCCCGCCGCGCTGCAATTCGAACAAGGACTGGCGGGCTTCGCGGTGAACCGGCGCCGCAGCCGCCCCAACACACGGCAGTTCCCCGGTCCGGTCGATCACGATGTTCCGGTGCTCGCGGTGCGCGCGCCGGACGGCAAACTGCGCGCCGTGCTGTTCGGCTACGCCTGCCATTCCACCACTATGTCGGCTTATCAGATCAACGCCGACTATCCCGGCTATGCGCAAACGGCGATCGAGAAACTGTATCCCGGCTCCATCGCGTTGTTCATGCAAGGCTGCGGCGCCGATTCCAATCCGCTGCCGCGCTATCACTCCGACGATCCGGAACTGGTGAAACGCTCGCTGGAACTTTCCACCATGTACGGCAAGGTCTTGGCCTCGGCCGTTGATCTGGTGCTGCGCGGCAAGATGCGGCCGGTGGCGGGGCCGTTAACCACCGCGTTCGAATCGGTGGACATTCCTTTTGAACCGTTGCCCAGCCGCGCCGAATTGGAGGCGCGCCTCAAAGATCCCGACGTCAACCGGCGCGACCAGGCACAGCGTGTGTTGCGCGCGCTCGATGCGGGCACCAAGTTACCCGAGCGCTTGCCCTACCCCATACAGATCTGCCGCTTCGGCAAGGAGCTGAACCTCATCGCACTGTC
>CAZDIZ010000151.1:5942-9698 GCA_964505625.1 uncultured Solibacteraceae bacterium
CGCAGGATACGTTCGGCTTCGGCTTCAGCCGCCAGCAGCGCGCAACCGATGGCGGAGACGTCTTTCTTGGGTCGCGCCACACGTATCTCGACGCGGCGCGCGGCGGTCTCCACGCATTGCGAACGCACCGTGAGCCGCACCGTATCGAGGATATCCGCGCCGGCAGTAAGCGCCAATTGCCCGCACAGCACCACCAGCGAGGGATTGAGCAACTGCACGATGTTGGCAACGGCTACGCCCAACGCCTTGGCGGCGCGCGCCAGCGCGGCCGTCGCTACCGCGTCGCTCTCACGAGCAGCGTTCACTACCGCGCGCAGATTCAGATCCGCGGCCGGAACGTTCTTCAGCGACGACGCTGTTCCGGAGGCAAGCGCGCTCCGCACGTAGTCCAGAATTGCCACGATGCCGGCGAACGCTTCCACGCATCCGCGGTTCCCGCAACGGCACGGCGGGCCGCCTGCATCGATCACCGTGTGGCCGATTTCGCCGCCTCCCTGGCTGGCGCCGCGGTAGAGCCGTCCTTCGGCGAAGAACCCCATCCCAATGCCGGAACCACAGGTGATGTACACCGAATCAGTGTGTCCCCAATCTTCCGGCGAGGTGCGCCGTTCGGCCAGCGCAAGCGCGCGCGAACGGTCTTCGAGCGTGACAGTCAAGCCAAATGCTTTGGCCAACACATCGCGAATAGGCACGAACTTCCAACTCGGCGCGTTGGCCCAGGAAACGCATACGCCATTCTTGATGTCCAGATCGCCGCAGTGACTCACACCGAGATGACGCACCTGCTCGCGCGGAATCTCGGCGTCTTCGAGAGCTGATTCGGCGGCCTTCAGACTGGCGCGTACCATGGCGTCCACGCCGCGCTCGGCATTGCAGCGCACCGCGCCCCGTCCGAGTAACGTGCCGGCAATGTCGGTCACCACCGCCAGCGCGCCGTCCAGATGTATGTCTAACCCGAGCAATGCGGCGAGTTGAGGATTGACGCGAAGCGATTGCGGCTTGCGGCCGGGCGATGCGACTTCCGCCGAACTCTCCACGAGCAACTGCTTTTCGACCAAAACGGAAACCGCGCGCGACACGGTGGCCGGACTGATCTCGAAATGTTGGCCGAGATCGTTCCTCAGACTGGCTGGGCGATCGAACACATACCAAAAGACCAGTTCTTCTAACCGGTGGGCTTTTCGCATCGGACTGTGAAGGACTTCCGCCTCATTCTACAACGATTGACTCCACCGCACCGCGCGGCGCCATTGGTTTCAGCGTGTAAGCAACCGCTCTGGCGATGTCTTGATCGTTCACCCACCTTGCCCTCAACATGCGAATTGAGAGCTGTGGACTGAACGAGGAGGTTGCTGAAAAACGGGACAGACTGCTCTGCCCCGCGAGATGAGCACCACGTGTTCAACCGTTTCCATCGGGGGGCAGAGTGGTCTGTCCCTGGATTTTCAGCAGCCTGTCAGGAGGGCAACATGAATCGAAGAGACTTTGTTCGCGGCGCGGCCGGCGCGCTCGCTGGCGGCCTAGGAATGGCCGGTGCCAACAGCGCGGTGAATGTAGCGGTCATCGGCTTGGGCGGACGCGGACGCGAACTGATGACCGTATTCGCGTCGCAGCCAAACTGCCGGATCGCAGCTCTCTGCGATATCGATCAGAGCCGCCTGGAGCAAGGCGAGCAACTGGCGCAACAAATCGGAGCGGGAAGACCGAAGCCGTATCAAGATTTGCGCCGCCTGTTCGACGACAAGACCGTGGACGCCGTGGTGGTGGTGACCTGCAACCACTGGCACGCGCTGGCCACCATCTGGGCCTGCCAGGCCGGCAAGGACGTCTACGTCGAGAAGCCGTCCAGCCACAACGTGTTTGAAGGACGCCGCATGACCGAAGCCGCGCGTAAGTACAACCGCGTGGTTCAGGTCGGCATGCAAAGCCGCAGCATCACGCACAAGCGGCGCGCCATCGAACTACTGCACCAGGGCGCCATCGGCAAGCTCTATATGGCCAAGGGCCTCTGCTTCAAGCGCCGCCTCTCGATCGGTAGAATGCCCAACGGGCCGGTTCCGCCCGGCGTGGATTACGACCTGTGGCGCGGCCCGGCGCCGTGGCGCGAATTCAATCCGAATCGTTTCCACTACAAGTGGCACTGGTTCTGGGAAACCGGCAACGGCGACATCGGCAATCAAGGACCGCACCAGATGGACCTGGCGCGCTGGGGTCTTGGTAAAACCGGCCTGCCGCAACGCGTGTCATCGAGCGGCGCTAAGTTTCTCTACGACGACGATCAGGAGACGCCCAACACGCAGTTCGCCGTCTTTGATTACGGCGACTGCCAGGTGGAGTTCGAGGTGCGCGGTCTGCTCACCGCCGGCGAAAGCAGCATCACGTTTGAAGACGGCAACTTCATCGGCAATCTATTCTTTGGCAGCCAGGGCGTAATGGCGCTGGACGCGCGCGGATTCCGCATCTACAAGGGCGAGAAACGCGAACTCGCCGAGGAGATGAAACTGATTGAAGCGAAGCCCGACGATCCGGCGCCGCACATCGCGAACTTCCTCGACGTGGTGCGCAGCCGCAAGCAGCAGGATCTGGCGGCCGGCGTCGAGCAGGGGCACATCTCGTCGGCCATGTGCCACCTGGCGAACATCAGCTATCGCTTGAGACGCAGCCTGACCTTCGATCCGATCCAGGAACGCTTCCAGGGCGACGAAGCCGCCGACGAACTGTTGACGCGCCGCTATCGCGCGCCCTACGTAGTGCCGGCGCGCGTCTAGCCGCACTGAACGAACCACTCACGCCGTGGGATAGAATCGGTCCCATGCGAGTCAGATACGCGTGCGTCGCTGCCCTCGCATTGGCGTTCTCCGCCAGTGCTCAGACAAAGCGATTCAAGATTCTGATGACGGAATGGCCGCCGGAGGTCATTGCCGAATTCCGCGCCGCCGTGCCGGAAGCTGACATCGTTACGCCCAACACAAAGCAGGAGTGGCTCACCGAAATCGCCGACGCCGACGCCATGTACGGCCATCTGCGGCCGGAATTGCTGCGCGCGGCGAAGAAACTGCGTTGGGTGCAGGCCACCAGCGCGGGAGTGGACGGACACATCGCCGCCGGCATCGCGTCCACCAACATCGTGCTCACCAACGCGCGCGGCATCGCCAGCCCCAACATCGCCGATCACGCCTTCGCGTTGCTGCTCTCGCTCACACGCTGTTTGAATCAGGTGGAACGCGACCGCGGCAAGGAGCACATGGACCGGCTCAACTACCACCCCATCGAATTGAAAGGGAAGACGGCGGTGGTGGTGGGCGTCGGAAACATCGGAACCGAAATCGCCGTCCGCGCCGCGGCCTTCGGCATGCGCGTGGTGGGAGTGGACCACATAGACATTCCTCCTCAGCCATACCTGGCAAAACTGGTGCGCCCGGACCGTTTGGACAAGGTGCTGCCTGAAGCCGACGTGGTCTTCGTGGCCGCGCCGCTCACTAAGGAAACGCGCGGCATGTTCAATCGCGCGCGCTTCCAATTGATGAAGCGCGGCGCTTACTTCATCGCCGTTTCGCGCGGTCCGCTCACCGATACCGCCGCGTTGATGGAAGCGTTGGATTCAAAGCATCTGGGCGGCGCGGGCCTGGACGTCACCGACCCCGAACCGCTGCCCGCCGGGCACCCGCTATGGAAGTTCCCGAACGCGATCATCACGCCGCATCTGGCCGGCACCAGCGACAACGCCGCCCGCCGCCGCATCGAACTCATGAAGGA
>CAZDIZ010000151.1:9798-14849 GCA_964505625.1 uncultured Solibacteraceae bacterium
ATCTGGCCGGCACCAGCGACAACGCCGCCCGCCGCCGCATCGAACTCATGAAGGAAAACATGCGCCGCTTCCGCGACGGCGAGCCGCTGCTAAACGTCGTCGACAAACAGAAAGGCTACTAAAGACGAGGTCGATGTAGTAGAGCTTTCGCGCGCCGAACCTGGCTTGGTAGAGCGGCCTTTCCAGGCCGCTGGCCGGCTTTCGAGCCGGCCTCCCTACTCAGCTTCAACCCCAGTCTTCCTCATGAGCCAGCCGAGCACGGCTCCGGCGAGGAACCAGCCGATGACTACGTCGCCCATGTCCTGCAAGGCGAAGCCGGTCGAGAAGCCGTACCAGTTCCAGTAAGAAACCGACACTCCGGTGAAGGCGAGCGCGCCGGCCAACGCGGCAACGCCGGCGCAAGCGAGCGGCACTCTGGTACGCGTCTTCAACAGCAGCACACCCAGCAGCAGCGCGTTCAAACAGTTAGTAAGGAACTCGATGCCGAGGTTCGTGCCCATGGCTTTCGATTTGTCGGCCATGTCGGGCCGCAGCGAAACCACCGCCAGCAATCCCCGCGAATCGTAGTAGACGCCGTTATTCGGAGCCTGGCTCCGTATGGCGTTGATCACAGCCGTGCCGTCTTTGAGCGGCATCAGAGTTCCAGGCACCTCGAGCATGGTGTGCGATAGCGCACCCCAAAGGAAGATCGTCAGGCCGCCAACCACGGTGGCCAGCGACAAGAATTTCGCGTGCATCCAGGTGTTCCCCCTGGCAGACAAAGATACCTCGCACTATCGTTCCGCCGCAAATCAACGCGGCGCGCAAGTGTAGACGCCCACAAAGCCGTATTCGGGTTGCGAAAGCGGATTGCGGTAAGTGCGAACGATCGCGCGCGGGTTCCGGTACACTTCGCTCGTGCAGTGCAAGGCGCCCGAATCCGCGAGAGGCTCGCCGACTGCCAAGTAGTACACCGGCGCGCGTCCCCGCAGGTCGCGCGGGGTGAACACCACCGGGCGCGGCGCGTAGACCGACGCCACGCGCGCATCGGTGAGCAGCACGGCCTCCTTCGGCAGCAGGCGATCGAGCGCGCGAAAGTCGGCTGCGAGCGCGACGTAACGTTCGATAAACGCATGCCGGCTCATCGAGCCGGTGAATACTCGCACGAAGGGAACGGCATAGTAGAGCTGCACACACAACCACGGTCCGAGCAGAATCAGAGTCGCCAGCCGTGCGTGCCGTTCGACAAACGCCATCGTGGGCGCATCCGCCCAGTGCATGGCCGATGCGGCGAGCGCGGCAAACAGCAGCCCGGAAAGGAAACGAAAGTGGTGCGGAAGGAACAGAGCCACCAGCAGAGTCTGCAACGCAAGCAGCGCAAGTAACAACAAGCGTCCACGCAGTCCGTCGCGCCGGGGCCAACATAGCACCACAACGGCCAGCAGCAGCATCGGCGAGACGTTGATGAAGAAATCCTTCAACGCCTCGGCCAACCCCACCTGGTTCACAAATCGTGAATCGGCAATAACGCCGGCCAGCTCCGCGGGCGGTCCCGCGCCGAACAGCGCTCCACCAAAGAAGGGACCGAACGGCGAACCGGTGAGATGCCATGAGAGCGCCATCATCGGCCCTTGGCAGACAATCCACGGCAATACCGCAGCCAGCGCGCCTTGCCAACCTGCTTCCCGTGCGCGAACCGCTCCGGCCAGAGTCAGCAGCAGCGCGGCGGGCCACAGCGACATCTTGGTTGAAGCGGCGGCGGTGGCGCAAAGCGAAATCAGCAACACCGTTTGCCAACCGCCCACTCGCCGCGTAAGATCGTCCATCTTGAGCGCGGCAATCGCCGCCAACACCAGCGCCAGATCACCCAGCGCGTGCGGCCCGCTGGTGGTGTGATGCACGGGCGCGTAGAGTCCGATGCACACCGCGGAAGCAAGCAGGATCGACAACGGACGGCTGCGTGTGTACTCGAGGCAAACCGCGTAAAGGAAGACGACAAGCAGAATACCGAACCACGCGCTGACGACATTGCCGAGGTCGCAGTCTCCCCAGGCGTGTCCCATGGCGAGGCTCACTTGGAGCTGCATGTGGGGAAGGACCGACGCTTCATAAGGAAGCAAATAGGCCAGCAGCGCACCGTCCTTGATCAGCCGCTCCGGCGTGAGCATGTGGTAGTAAAGCTCGTCCATCTTGGTGGACGGCGCGGCGGCAATGATCAGATTGACGGCGACCGCAGCCATCGGGAATGCCAGCATCGGCAGATGCGAACGCCACTCGAGTATCCGTTCCCGCCACCGGAAGCGGACGCGCGGCGCGTTCCATGCCCAACCGGCGACGGCAACCCCCACCAGGATTTCAGCCAGAAGAGCAATGTTGCGGCAACTGGTCCAACCGGCCGTGATCCAGGCCTGCATCGCTAAGTTCACCATCGCGATGCCCGCCACTGCGGCCAGCGGCGTGTGCCAACCGTGGGGCAGCCGATCTCTCGTCAGCACGCTAAGCAGAATGCGCCCCAGCCCCACCGTGAGGCCGGCAACCAGAACCAATTCGAGCGCGAGCGTCAGCAGGGAAATGAGCGTCGTCGTGAGCATGCCTTCCGCACGGTTCTCTTCCGCACCACTCTATCAGTTCGACCAACACCCGGTTGACGAAGGTCCATTGAACGGTATGAAACTTCCGCCTACAATCCGGGACATCGTGCCTCCGTGCGAGGCCCTGGAGGGGAACTATGGCAACTACCACACGCGCGCTGGATTTCGATGAATCCAAGCTCAACGCCTTCATGGAGAAGGCTGTCGTGGATATGGGCGCCGCTATGCACGCGACCCTGGTCGTGGTCGGCGACAAACTGGGATTGTACAAAGCCATGGCCGGCGCGGGCTGGATGACGCCCGCGGAACTCGCAACCGCAACCAACACCGCCGAGCGCTATGTCCGCGAGTGGCTGAACGCCAACGCGGCCAGCGGATACGTGATCTACGATCCGGCAACCGGCAAATACCAACTCCCGCCCGAGCAGGCTTTCGCGCTCACGGTGCATGATCTGCCCGGAGCGTTCCACATCATCTCATCGTGCTTCAAGGACGAACCCAAAATCACGCAGGCCTTCCGCACCGGCGAAGGCGTGGGCTGGCACGAGCACGACGCCAACCTGTTCTTCGGCACCGAGCGTTTCTTCCGGCCCAACTACCAGGCGCACTTGGTGAGCGAGTGGATTCCAGCGCTGGAAGGTGTGGACCGGAAACTCTCTGCGGGCGCCACGGTGGCCGACGTGGGCTGCGGACACGGCGCATCGACCATGTTAATGGCGAAGGCGTTTCCGAAGGCGCGGTTCTGCGGCTTCGACTACCACAGCGGATCGATCGAATACGCGCGCCACGTCGCCGGGCGCGAAGGACTGACGGACCAGATCGCGTTCGAAGTCGCCAGTTCCAAGAGCTACCCGAAGAACGGCGGCTACGATCTGGTGACCTTCTTCGATTGCCTGCACGATATGGGCGATCCGGTGGGAGCGGCCAAACACGTGCTGTCGACGCTGAAACCGGAGGGAACCTGGATGATCGTGGAACCGTTCGCCAACGACCGTCCCGAGCAGAATCACAATCCCATCGGCCGCGTCTACTATTCGGCGTCAACGATGATCTGCACGCCGGCGTCGCTCGCGCAGGAAGTCGGAGCGGCACTGGGAGCACAAGCCGGCGAGCAACGCATCCGTAAAGTGGTTACCGAAGCCGGCTTCACACACTTCCGCCGCGCGGCGGAAACGCCGTTCAACCTGGTCTTCGAAGCCCGGCCGTGAGCGGGAGCGGAGTGAAACGGTAACCGCCTAGTCGACGATCCTCTCGAAGACAAAACGTGGCAGATCGTTGCCCACGCGTGTATTCGCGCTATCACAGGGCTCAGCACGTCCCACTGAGATGCTCGCAGTTCTGTTGCCCAGGGGCGCCAAAACCACGATGCCGAAGGGTAGCGCGTTAGCGTCGACCTCGACGCAGATCTTGCCGCGCCAGCTACGTGCCAGCCTCGCCTAGTCATCCGTGGGTGGGTCGACGAAGTGCCGAAGCAACGCTCTGGCCGACTTGCGAGCGCCCCGTTAATCTACACGGAGGCCGACAACCCGTGGAGTCGCCGTGAGGTGGCTACCAATCCCTTTTACCAGCCAGTTAGTAAGCCAAGAACTTCTACGTAGCGCATCACGCATTCGGCAAGTTGTGGCCGCACTGATGCCCGTGAGCGGCGTCGGAGATAAGCGCCCTTGTCGCCGGCCCCATATTCCTGAAGCCTTTCTTAAGCGTAGATGGACGACTAACCCACGCTTCGAACAGACCGACATAAAGCAGATTGATTACTTCCGTGTCGGGGCTACAAGCCATGAGTTCGAGGAACGCAAATATGCGCGTCAACAGTTCAGCGTTTCTACCGGAATCGACCGCTGGTGTTAGGAACGACTCTTCGAGGAAGCCGAAGACAATGTATGGCAGCGGGTCCCCGGGCATATCCCAGGCATCGTATGCGGCCTTGGCCTCAGGGATCGAGCGAAAAAGTGTGGAAAGTACGTCGCCGTAGGCAAGGTATTCCATTCGTGCCCACAATGATAGTCAATTTGCCGTCTAGTGGCACGTTGGGCCGCCGCATACCGTGCAACGGCCGGAGGGTTTACACTAGCGCGGCGGAGCCGGCGGAAGGCTTCCGCCGCGCCGTGGTTTGCCTCCCCTATTCGCCGTACGGCATCAGAGGAGTCTTCCCAAGCGAGCGGGAATAGACGGTTAGCGCGCCGCGATGGTGCGCGGTGTGGTCCAACATCGCCCACACGATGTCGCTGGTGGGTTGGCCGCCCATGACCGGACCGGGCGGCAGCGGCTGGGCCAATTCCTCGGCGCTTCGCGACCTGAGGAATTGCACCACGTTATCGAATGCCGCGTCGAGCATCTTGCGCGCGGCCGCGAGCGACGTCACACCGACCAGCGCCTGCGCGTGTTTCTCGAAATTGAGGTCGAAGCCTTCGGGCCGCGAGGCTCCTTCGATGAACCAGTCCAGCGTCTGTGCCGTGTGCGCCACCTGCTGCGCCGCCG
>CAZDIZ010000152.1:0-9502 GCA_964505625.1 uncultured Solibacteraceae bacterium
TCCAGATACTGTCGCGTCTGAAACAGCGGCTGGTTGCGGCGCACCAACCCGGCAGAGGATTCCAGCGACACCCACACGGGCAGCACACGATGGTTGATCTGCCTATCGCGGGCGCGGAATTCCAGTTGCGGCAGACGGCGAATCACGATGCGGTCGCCTTCGGCTTCGCTCTGGTAGTTCTCCGCGCGCGCAAACACCAGGTCGAGGTCGTAATAGGACCAGTGTTTGGTGATGTAACCGATCGAGTGAACCTCGGTGGTCACGCTTTCGTTGAACGACTCGGTGAAGGCCTGCCGGAAACGGAACGATGACAGATAGCTGACGTTGGCATGGAACTCAAAGCCGCGTCCCAGGTTCGACCGGCCCTGTGCCGAGAGCGTGAAGCCGCCCTCCTTGCGCACCTCGCCGCTATCCGTTTTCCGGCCCCGGTCGTTTACTCCGTAGAGAGTGAAGTTAAAATCGGTGCCCTCGCGCGGCTTGCCGCGAAAGTCCACGTTGTGCGCGAAGCCGCGCTGGGTGAACAGTTGCGAGCGGTAGGTGGCGTCATAGCTGCGGTTGATGGCCCAGAAGTAGCCGACGCCCACCATCTTGCCCCGGCGCGAACTGTTTCCGATGTTGGGCGTCAGGAATCCGCTCTTGCGCGGCTGATCTTCGAGCGATTTGTAGAAAACCGGCGCGTAGAACAGCGGGATCCAGCGCAGACGGAAAATCGAGCGGTGCGCCAGCGCGTAACGGCCCGGAACGACGTCGAACTTGGGCCCGCGCAGGGTCCACCAGGGCCGCGGCATGGTGCAGCCGGTAATAAAGCCCTTGTGCAGAATGTACTTTTCCTTGAGCCGCTCGGCCCATTCGCTCTCAAAGTAGAACGGGTTTGTGGAGGTGAGCACACGAGGGCGCGCATCAATCTTGGCGTGCGCGTTGCCCCGCACCCGATAGAACTTGCCCTGTTCGGTTCGCAGGTTGTATTCGATGCGAGCGGCCCACAGTTCCTCGCCGGTTTCGAAGTTCTGGTAATGTACGTTGCCGCGCGCTTCGACGTCGCCGGTTTCCTCGCTATAGTCGATCTCGTCGGCCGTGAGGCGCATCTCGGTGACTTCCACCTTGGCGTGGCCGCGCAGCCGCCGCCAGGCGCCGTCCATTTCCTGCGTCACCGCGGCCACAATCATCTGGTTGCGGGGCACTTCCACAAGGCGCGCGGCCGGCACACTACCACGGGTTTGCGCGGAGACAGAAGGCGCTATGGACAGAACAGTACATACCGCCGCGAGGGGGCCATAAAGCCGCAAGACGCGACTGCCGAATAAGACATTAGCAGGTTTCTGAAAAACCAGGGACCGACCACTCTGCTCCCGATGGGAAACACCGAAACTACGGAGCTTCTCGCGTGGGGCAGAGCAGTCCATCCCGTTTTTCAGGAACCTGCCGGGATGGCCTGATAAAACTTCGTGACAAAAAGTACTAAATATGTTACGAAGGTAAATGTGGCTACGGCGCTGAAGCTGGCGCAAGGGGCTCAACCATGCACCGTAGCATGGGAGCGCGGTAGGCCGCAACCATTTGCCGGAACTCGATGAAGTGTCTTTGGTGCGGGACCGAGAATCACGAGGACGATCATCGCTGTAAGCGATGCGGTCGGCGTCTGCGTGTAGCTCGCCCGCAGGCTGCCCCCGACACCTACCCGATCATGCGCACCTCGACCGCGCCGCGACTCGAACGCGTGGCTGTGGCCGAACACGTGTCCAGCGATTCTGAACCAGAGCCGCGCCGTCAACCTGCGCAAACCTCACTCGCTTTTGAAACAGAAAGTCCGCGCGTCATCCCGATGCCATCCTTGCCCAGGCGCACACCTTCGGCCCGCAATCGCGTCACCCCGGACGCTCCACGCACCCGGCGCGCGCGAATCGCGGAAGCCACGAACCTGAAACTGGCCCTGCGCGACGTCATAACGCCGGAGAAAGAAGACGCTTCGCCCCGGACGGTCATTTGCGGCTACGCACGGGCTGCGTCGCCCATGCACCGCTCGCTGGCGGCCGTACTCGACTGGAGCATGATCCTGATCGCCACGGGCATGTTCTTGCTGACGTTCCACTTGGGCGGAGGCGAGCTGACCTTCAACAAGAGCACCATTCCGGTGTTCGTCGCCGTGCCGTTGATGATCGCATTGTTCTACGAAGCGGCCTGCGCGCTAGGCGGAGGCACCACGGTGGGCATGCGTTGGACGCGCCTGCGTTTGTTGAACTTCGACGGGCGTAAGGCGACCACGGAAGAGTGTCTGTTGCGGGTACTGGGCACCTCCATCAGCATGGCGGCCATCGGTTTGGGCCATTTGTGGGCGCTGTTCGACGAAGAAAACCTCGCTTGGCAGGACCACATCTCGAAGACCTTCCCGACCCCTTCGCAAATCCAGCACCCGTTCTGAAGTATCCTGGATTTTTCAGCTATGGCAATCTATTTCGACGAAACCAATCTGCTTGCCGGTATGGTGGGCAAGGCCGACGGTGTCTCGGCCGCCGACATCCGCCGTACCTCCTCGAAGGCCTTGGCGGGCCTGAAGAACTTCCGCTCGTTGTGCGATGAAGGCCGTTATGGCTTCCCCGCCCTGCCGTTCGACGAGACCACATGCCGCGCCATCCAGCGCTATGCGACTGAAGTGAAAGGTAGTTACGACACGGTCTGCCTGGTAGGCATCGGCGGCAGCGCGTTGGGCGCCTGGGCGCTCGACTGCGGCTTGCGCGGACCGCATCCGGTGCAAGGCACCTTCAGCAAGGACTTTCCGCGGTTGGTGATTCTCGACAACGTCGATCCGGATTTCGTGGGCGCGGCGCTGGAATCCATGAACCCGGCGCGCACGCTTTCACTGGTTGTCGCCAAGTCCGGCTCCACGGCCGAAACAATCTCCACCTTCCTGATGGTGCGCGATTGGATGGCGAAGAAGCTCGGATCGAAGACCAACCAGCGCATCGTGGCGGTCACCAGCGAAGGGCGCGGCGATCTGAAAACCCTGGCGACCGAAGAAGGCTACCCGACGTTCCATCTGCCGGACAACGTCGGCGGACGTTTCAGTGTGCTCAGCGCCGTGGGTTTGGTTCCCGCCGCGTTGATCGGCGTCGATATACGCAAGCTGCTCAAGGGCGCCGCCGCCATCACCAAGTTGAGTTGGGAGAAGGATCTCTCTTCCAACATGGCGTTGCGCGCCGCCATGCTGCACTACCTGCTTTGCACACAGAAGAACAAGCCCATACAGGTGGCATTCCCGTATTCCAACCGCCTGTGGGGCACGGCGATGTGGTTCCGCCAATTGTGGGCCGAATCGCTCGGTAAGGCGCGCACGCGCGCGGGCGTGGTGGTGAACGCCGGGCAGACGCCGGTGGCCGCTCTGGGCACCACCGACCAGCATTCGCAGGTGCAGCTCTACATGGAAGGTCCGCGCGACAAAGTCTTCAGCTTCTGGAGCGTGGCCAAGCCGTCGGCGCCGGGACGCATCCCCCGCGTTCGCACCGGCTACGAAGCCTTCGACTATCTGAGCGGACAGAGCCTGGCCAAGCTGATCGAAGCCGAGCGCCGTTCCACCGAAGCCGCACTCACTGAAAACGGCCGTCCCAACTGCACATTCACGCTCGACAAAATCGACGAAGAGCATCTGGGCGCGTTCCTGCAATTGATGGAGTTCGAAACCGCGTTCATGGGTGAACTGCTCGACATCAACGCGTTTGACCAGGAAGGCGTCGAGTTGGGCAAGAAGTTCACCTTCGCCCTAATGGGACGCAAGGGTTACGACGAATACGCCGAGCGCTTTGCGAATTACGAAGACAAGCGCGCCGGCGGCGCGGCCTGCGACTGCGGCGACGCTCACTGCGGCAAGCCGAAAGCTGCAAAGCCCGCCCAGAAGAAGGGATGAGTGCTCTGGCCGCGGGCGCGGCGCGATCGTAGCACCTCCAGGTTGGCTGCCCGTACGGCCTCCGGAGCCGTAGCACCGGTTTCCAGGAGCGCTTTGTAGAACGCATGCATCCATTGGCGAGCCGATTGGTCCTCGACGGGCCAGAGGCTCGCCACCACCACTTCGGCTCCCGCCAACTGGAACGAACGCCGCAAACCAAACACGCCTTCGTGATCGTGCACGCCACCGAGCGCCGTGGCGCAGCCGGACAGCACCACCCAACGAACGCCTTCCAGGTTCAGCGCGCTGATGCGATCAGCCGTCAGCAAAGCGCCGCGGCCTTCCCCGGACATCGCCAGCGCGGCGCGCATGGCGGGTAGCGCGTCCTTGCCCGCGATCGAGTCCGGAACCTCGCGCGCGAACAAGCCGTGAGTCGCCAGGTGTAGCGCCGCGCGGCCCGGCGCGCTCCGTTCAAACGCGGCGATGGTGGCGCGCGCGCTTTCGAGCGTCTCAATGCGCGATGCGGGACGGCTGCGCTTCCACACGGCGACCACGTCGTGAACTTCATCGGCCGAAGCCGGCAGCCTGTCGAGTGATGTTCCGCCCGAGTAGCTCACGCCGCCGACAGCTAGCAGTCCTTCGCCTTTCGAACGAGGCCCCGGTCGCACAAGATCGCGTTCCGTATCCAGATATCGAACCACGGGGCCGGACTCTGCCCAGTAGCCCGCCCCTTGCGGCAGCGCCTCGAAGCTAACGCGATGCAGCGCACCGTCGGGAACCAGGATCAGATTGCGGGCGCGGCCCAAGTGCGGTGCGACGGGATCCCAGACGGCGCGGCGCAGCGCCAGACCTGCCTGGCGCAGTGACCGTTCATAGCGTCTGGATGCGACGCCAGGTGCTGCGGCTTCGCGGGCGATCTCACGCCTCCACGCCTCCACCAGAGCGTCGATCGCGCCGGCCTTACCCAGCCACACAGGCACCGGTGTGTTCGCCTCGCCATTGACCACAAAGGCCATATAGCAGTGAACGTTGGGTGAGTTCTTCCGCGTGCCGGGAAACTCCAGGCTGTCCTCGTAGCGGGCGAATGACACCAACGCGGTGTCGGCGGGCAGATGAAGCTCCGCGAAACCGGCCACCGGGCGCCGGACACCACGCCGCCGAAGAACCATCTCATCGAGCGCCAGAGCGCGGCTTCGGATGAGGCAATCGTAAACCTTCGGAACTTCCTCCGCCGTGGGCCGCCGCGCCGCCAAACTGAGAGCGAGGTCCACGCCGCCGGTCCGCGCCCCGGAATAGAGCACACCCAAACGCTCCGGCGCGTTGCGCAAGATGTGGTCCAGGTGACGGCGCGAAAGATCCTCGGCGCGCAGGGCGGCTTCCAGGGCTTCGGCGCGCCGGCCGGCCATATAGTTTGTAGTGCCGATGTGAACCCAGGTGAGCGCCACTTCCGGATGTGTTTCACCCAGGGCCTTGGCGCGGATGGCGAGAGCACGATGCATCAATTCGAGCGCGCGACCGTAGTCGCCCATCTCGGCCAGCACCACGGCCAGGTTTCCGATTCCATTGGCCAGACGCGGATGCTCCGCCCCCAGGCTCTTTTCGCGGATAGCCAGCGCGCGCTGGTACAAGTCCCGCGCCGCGGACAGGTCCGAGGCCGCCTTGCGAACCATGGCCAGATTGTTCAGACTGGCCGCGAGCAACGGGTCCGCGCCGTCGAGCTTTTGTTCACGGATCGCAAGTGCGCGCTCCAGCCGTGGCGCGGCTTCGCCGTACCGCTTCATCTTCCAGTAGAGGATTCCCAGATCGTTGAGCGTCTGCGCGACATCCAGGCTGTCACGCCCGGTGAGCGTCGTCCGTATATCGAGCACTCGCTTGTTCAACCGCAGCGCGCGGTCGAGATCCCCCAGGAAATAGCATTGCGCGGCGATGGCGCTCAAGGTGGTGGCAATCTCCAGGCTACGCGCCGGAAAGGCCTTTTCACGAATCGACAACGCGCGTTCGAACGCCTTCAGGGCTTCGCCATAACGGCCCAGAATTGACTGCGTGTTGCCGACTTCCATCAACGCCGCCGCCACATCGGCGTGATCGCGGCTGAGCAGTTTCTCGCGGATCTCCAGAGCACGCTGCGCGTGTTCGATGGCGGTTGCGGGCTGAGAGCCGAGCCGCAGTTCCGCAGCGAGTGCCAGGTGCGCAGACGACGCTTCCAGAGTTTCGCCGCGTCCGGCTGATTCCAGTGTGGCCAGTTGGCGGCGTGCCGCCTGTTCGGCAGTATCAGCGGCCCACAGCAGCGCGGCCGCCAGGAGCAACGCCCGTGTCATGGCCGTGGAGAGTCGATGCGCGTCAGGCACCGCCGCGCTTCCGCTTCCCATTCGCCGCGCAGCCGGGCCGCTGCTTCGAAGTGCGTCCGCGCCGCACTCACGCGATTGGCCGCAAGGTGCGCCTTGGCGAGGAAGAAGTGCGCGCCCTCCAGATAGGGCGTGTCGCCCAACGCAATGAGCCCCTCGAGCACCCGCGCGCCGTCTTCGGCCCGGCCACTGGCCAGGAGGCAAATTCCGAGATAGTACTTCGGCGCCGGCGCGGCAGGATCGAGCTTCGCCACCGCTTCGAGCGATTCGGCGGCTTCGCGCCAACGCCCTCCGGAATATTCGCGCATGGCTCGCTTGAACGCGGCGCCCGCCTCGGAGCCGGGTCCACGCAGGACCATGCGTTCGTAGCGAAGCGGCTCGATCCGCGCCAACTCCGCCAAGCGGCTCGGTTGTCCGGCGACGATGGAATTCTCCGTTCGCAGCTTGCGCTTGTGCGGACCGAACAACGCCACGCAAGCGACCAACGCCGCCGCAGCAGCCAGCCAGCTTACCCATCGCCAAGGCGAACGCCGCGGCAACTCCCGTAAGACCTGCCCGGCGGCCATGCGCGCCTGCAACTGCTCAAAACAGCTTTGGCATTCGAAGTAGTGCAGTTCCACACGCTCCCGTTCGTCGCTGGTGAGCCGGCCGGCAAGATAGTCGTCGAGGAGGTTTTCGTCGTGGAAGCGCGCACAGTCCATTCAGTCCTCCTCGCAAGGAAGTGTCCGCGACAAGGTTCTTCGTGACAGCCTTTTCACGGACTCCACCACTTTTTTCAGGGCGCGCGACTTGCGGGCGCGGATCACTTCGCTTGAAACACCCATGCGCGCGGCGATTTCTGCGGGCTTGGCGCCGTCGACCAGAACCTGGCGAAGCAGCTCACGGTCTTGCTGGGGCAGTCCCAGGATGGCATCGCGAGCCTGCTTCAACTGTTCGGCCCGAAGGTGATCCTGCGCGGCGATGGCCAAAGCGAGGTCTTCGGCCAAGGGCTCCTCGCGGCGTCTTGCGCGTTCACGCATGTTCGCGGATACCAGGTTCCGCGCCGTGCCGTACACGAATCCGGCCACGCTCGCGTCGCGTTCCAGCCGGCCTTGCCGAATCGCGCACAGAACCGCTAAGAGCGCGTCCTGAACCACGTCGCCCGCCGCTTCGGCGTCGATTCCCCGAGCAATGGCCAGTGCTCGAATTCGCGGTTCGAAGTACTCCACTAATTCCGCTTCCGCGGCCCGATCCCCAGTTCGAATCCGGCCGGGAAGCAGCTCACAACTTGTTGCCATGCGGATAATCTTTTGCAGCCTAACGCACAGCTACTTCTTTTTCAGCGCGTGCGACGAAAACGACGGCTCGCGATGGCCACCGCGGCCAGTCCCACGCCCAGCAGCACCGACGTGGCGGGTTCGGGAACTTCATCCTGCCGCGAATCGAACTGCACCGTATCGATGCCGATATAGTCGGAATTGGCGCCGGTTCCTCCGTTGGTCACATAGTAACGAAAGGCGAAACGTCCGCTAGCCGCATCGCCAAGCCCAGAGAGCGTGAGCGTGAACTGCGTCCAACTCGAAGGGTACCCGCCCGAGGCGAGATCGGGATTGACGCTCAGCAAAAGCGTCGTGAAATCGCCCACCGACGTGGCGCTGGAGCCAACATCGGCGCTAACACCGTTTGTGCTCAGCCTCACTTCGAGCCGGTCGGGATACGTCGAACCCGCTGAGCGCGTATAGAAGCTGATCACATCGCCATTGGCCAGCAACAGGGCGGGAGAGAGAAGCCAATTGCTGATGGTTCCCGTGCCGGCGATGTTGTTGTAGTTCGCCCCGATGTAGGAAGAGTTGGAGCCGGAGTGGGCCGCGAACACGAATGCATTACCCTGGAACCAGTTGGTTGTACCAATTGGCGAGCTGAGATTGTTCATCACCCAACCGTTGCCGGTAAGGGTAGTGATGTCATCAAACGATTCGTAGAGATCGGCGTAACAGGGAAACACCAAGGCGAACAACAAAACTGCGGATAAACAGACTTTCATTACTTCTCCTCCGAAAACACACAATTCACTTCCGGCGGATCGCAAACGACTCCGATCCGGTATTCGTACGTGCCGTAAAGTGAACTTTCGATTCTACCGCACTTGCGACCCCAAAACCGCGCTTCGGAGCGCTATGTATAATGTCCCAGTACTACTCATTTGGCAGGAGGCGGATATGCTTACCACTGGATGCGCGCTTTCGAGGCGCGGTTTTGCTTTGTCTTTGTGCGGACTTCCCTTCGCGCGGCTTCCGCTCGCGGCGGACGAATTCGCCGGCATGGAATGGAACCAGCCGGCTACGGTCGCGCGCGTCTATCTGGCGTCGCCCACCGTGCACTGGCCCAAACCGACGCTCGATGTCGCCCAAGACGTGGCGGAGATCGAGCGCCAACTGGCGGGCGTCGCCGCCAAACACAAACAGAACGTCCGCTTTATCGGCGGCGAAGTGCTGAAGAATGGCGATGAGGTTGCTCCATGGCTCGCCAAAATGGGCAACATCGACGGATGCCTGATCATCCCCATCACGCAGCCGACCGGACCATTCTCGGCGTTGATGAGTCAACTCCAGGCGCCAGCGGTGTTCTTCTCGCGGCCCTATGCCACGCACGCCTGGTCCGCCATCGCCGGGCAGCGCAAAAAGGGAAAGAAGATCGATGTCGTGGCATCCTCAAGCTACGGCGATCTGGACCCGCACCTGCGCATGTTCCGCACCGTGCATCACCTACGGACCAGCAAGGTGCTGGTGGGCGCGGCCACGCCCGCCGGGCGCGAACAAAGTGCGGCTGCCTATCACGATCACTTCGGCACCACTTTCAAGTTCGTCACCGGCCCGGAATTCAAGGACGCGTTCGCGGCCATGGACGTGAAGAAGTCGCAGCAAGCGGCGGACGAGTTCACCCGCGGCGCGCTGCGCGTGGTGGAAGCGACGCCCAAGGAGATCCTTGACGGCGTGCGCTTCTACCTGGCGATTGAAGAGATGATGAAGCACGAGAAGGCCAATGCCGTTACCATCGACTGCTTCGGCTCGCTGGCCGCCAACAAACTGCCCGGCTATCCGTGCATCGCCTGGTCGAAACTGAACGACGTGGGACTCTACGGCGTCTGCGAAGGCGACCTGGCCTCCACCATGACGCAGATCCTGGTGACTTCGTTCAGCGGCATGCCCGGCTTTGTCTCCGATCCGGTCTTCGACACCAGCCGCAACGAAGTCATCCACGCGCATTGCGTTTCCGCGACCAGGATGAAGGGCATCAACGG
>CAZDIZ010000152.1:9602-14706 GCA_964505625.1 uncultured Solibacteraceae bacterium
TTTCAGCAACGGTCTGCATCGCGTGATCTTCTATGGCGATCACGTGCGCGACATCGAACGCATGGGCCGTCTGATGGGCTTCGAGATGGTGCGGGAGATTTGATGGCGCGCAAATTCGTTCTGTTGCTCACGGCGTTGGCAGCAGCGGCGTTTGGGTCCGATCAATTCAGCGGCAAGTTCTTCCGGGGCACCGGCGACGTCGAGTATCTGCAATATCTGGACATCGCGCGGCGCATGTTCGCGCCCGATCCCGAGTTCCAGAGCCTGCCCATGCTCTACACGCCCAAGTGGAACGGATTTGTGGAAGGCCCCACCTGGGACGCGTGGTGGATTCAGAACAGCTACGGCACCACCTACTGCGCGCTGCCGTTTCTCACCGAACCTTACACCACGTTTCTGAAGAATTCGCACGACCTGTGGTGGGACCAGATGGGCGACGGCAAACGCGTCGGCGCCACAGACCGGCCCAAGCATATGCTGGTGGCTCCGGACGGCAACCTCTGCGATGCCGCGCGTCCCGGCTGGATCGTCTACAAGCAGGGCGACGGCCGCGTTGAGATACACGATTGGGCGTTCGAATTCACCGCGGCCGGAGTGCTGATGCAAGCCGAGTTGCTGTTGATCAGCCGCGATCCGGCCGCCATCGCGCACTACCTGCCTAAGATGGAGCGCAGCGTGGCCTTCATCGAAACGCGGCGCGATCCGAAAACGAACACGTTCCTGGTGGGCGCGGCCGCTAATCTTCTGGCGCCGAGTTACGCGGGCTGGAAGAAACCGGACGGCACGTACGGCCATGCCTATCTCGCGGGACTATCGGTGACGCACATCGCGGCGCTCGATCGCATGATCGAGCTTGAAAAACTCGCGGGCCGCGCCGCCAAGGCCGCTGAATACGCCGCCTTGCGTGAAAGCGCGCGACAGGGACTGTCACGTTTCGCGACGCCGGAAGGGTACTTCGTCAAGTCCATTGATCCCGACGGCACGCTTCACGGCGTGTACGGCGCTTCGAAGCACGGCTACTTCGAAGCGTCGCCTAACCACGACGCCATCGCCTTCCGCGTCGCCGACGACCGTCAAGCCGAGCGCATCTTCGCCAAGATGGAATCGATTCCCGAATTGCGCCCGCACAGCTTTGTGCTGGCGAATCAACCTTCGCTCGATGACATGTACGAAGAACCCAAGGGCCTGTGGCGCTTCGGGCATTGGGTAAACGGAGGCCACTGGTCCACGTGCGAAGGCCGCATGATCATGGCCTACTACCGTCTCGGCAAGTACGAAGACGCGCGGCGCTCGATGCAGCAGTTGCTCAAGTTCGCGCGCGCGTTTCGCATGGACAATCCGCTGGTGGATTTCGGCAATGCGGTTTACCAACCGAAGCTGGCGATCAATACCACCTACGATGCGTTCGCGCCCGCCGCGGCGCTGGTGCGCGGCCTGTTCGAGTATCTCTACACGGCTGAAGGAGTGAAGATCGTTCCGCACATTCCGCCCGGCATTCGCGAGTTACAGCAGTTATTCCCCATCCGTTTCGGATCGAAGAAGCTGTTCCTGTCGGTGTTGGGCAACGGCCCCATTACCAGCGTGCGTGTCAACGGCAAGCCGTGGATGCAATTCGACGCGACCAGCGTGTGGCTACCCTACGAGGAGACAGCGGAAAGCGCCCGCATCGTGATCGCGCGCGGAGGTCTGAAATCGGATCGCCCGGCGCGGCGCGAAGACGTGAAGACACCGCCAGCACCGCCCAATGCATCGCTCGACGCACTGGATGCACACGCATTGAAAGCCGCCAAGCTCTATCGCAAGCTGGTCGAATCTGGCCGCGGCGCAAGCTACGAAGCCGCGCACGCACGCCTGGTGGTGGACATGGTGGAAGCGCTACGCCAGCGCTTCGCGCTCATTTCGGCGGGCAAACTGAAACCGCTCGACGAACCGGCACAAAGCACCGCCGACAAACTCTACGTGGAAACCGTGGAGCGTTTGGCGGCGGGCCTTGCCGCGCTCACGTTCTAAGGGGCGCGAACCGGTACGGTGACGCCCGTGGGCGAAGTCTCCCCGGCGATCTGCACGGTGATGGGATAATCACCAGGCGCGAGATTTGGAACCACGATGTTGATCTGAAACTCGCCGGGCGCAACCAGGCCGGAATACGTAACCTGCGCCGGGGCGCTTCCGATGGTAACGGTCGCGGGGTTCGCCGTCGCGATGGCGCCCGGGATCAGCACGCCGGCCGGCGAGGATTCCAGGCCCGTGGCGAACAGCAGCAAGTTGTCGCCGCTTTTGGCGGCGCGCGTGCCCGGTGTGAGCGCGGGGTCTCCCAGGATGGCCGCGTCGGTGAAGACCGCCGCGGGAATCAGCTTCGCGCCCGCCGCGTAAACAAACAGCGCTGGTTGACGTGCCAGCGCGGTGGCCGTGGCTACGTTACTCGATCCGCCAGTGTGGATCGCCTGTACGGTGACCGGACCGCTAAGCGGAGCCGGCGCCTGCACGTTGAGTTGCGTGGGGCTGATGTAGTACATCGCCGCGAGCGTGCCGTTGATTTTGACCTGCACGCCGTCGAGCGCGGTGGGCAAGCTGTTGCCGGTGAAGTCGCTCGCTTGCCAGATGCGCGTGGTCTGCGCCAAGTACGTTCCCTTGATGGTCACCCAGGAACCGCCGACAACGCCGGGAACGAAGCTGGCGCCGTTGACGACGTCGGTGATTTTCACCTGCGGCGTGGCGGCGAACACCCACGCGGCTCCGATGCTGTTGCTGTCGCGAGGCGCGCCCAGGATGGCGGTCTGGCCGTCACCCGACAATGCCACGGAATACGCCTGCCAGGCCGAGCCGTTCGCGCCCGTGCCGATAAGCTTCGAACCAACCTGTGCCCAAACGCCGTTGTTTTCCGCGAAGACCCATGCGGCGCCGATGCCGCCCCCATCGCCGTTCTGGCCGATCAGGGCGATGTCGCCTCTGCTCGAGAGTGCCGCCGAGTGTCCCTGATTGGAAGGAGTCTGCGGCGTCCCGCTCCAGCCGGAGCATACCAACTTCGTGCGCTGGCTCCATACTCCGTTCGCCCGTGTGAAGATCCATCCCGAGCCGACGCCTCCGTTGTCCCACGGACCGTGCAGGAGAGCCGTGTTTCCGTCGGCCGACAACGCCACCGACCAGCCTTGCCTAGCTGAACCAATCGCGCCCGTGCCGACCAACTTCGCGCCCTGCTGCGTCCACACACCGTTCGAGCGCGTGAACACCCACGCCGCGCCCGTCGACGAACTATCGTAGGCCGAACCGACCAACGCCGTGTTTCCGTCTCCCGACAGTGCCACCGACCACCCCTGCAGAGCCTGCCCACCGGCTCCACTACCGACCAACTTGCTCCCCTGTTGCGTCCAAGCTCCATTCGAGCGCGTGAACACCCAGACCGCTCCGGTGTTGCCACTGTCCGATGGGCCGCTCACCAGCGCGGTATTGCCGTCCGCCGACAACGCGACACGGAAGCCCACAAAGGCCGCTCCTTGCACGCCGCTGCCCACCAGCTTGTTGCCTTGTTGCGACCAGGCACCGCCCGAACGCACAAAAACCCGCGCCGCACCCAGGTTGCTATCATCGCCGGTGCCGCCGACGATGGCCGTATTGCCGTCGGCCGACAGCGCGACCTGAATGCCCTGATAACTCACGGCGGCCGAGTCGCGGCCGACCAGTTTGGCGGGCTGTTGGCTCCACACGCCGTTCTGTCGCGTGTAAACGTAGGCGGCTCCCACACCGGCGCTGTCGTTCATCGCGCCTACCAGCGCGGTGTTGCCGTCGTTCGACAAAGCCACCGAGGAACCCTGCTGGGCCGATCCCGTGCTGCTCGGACTCATGAGCTTCGATCCTTGCTGTACGAACTGCTGCGCCGGCGCCAGCATCACACCGCAAGCCAGCAGCAGCGTCATCATAAGTAAACAGTGTCGTTGCATTTACCACACTCCCATCCACTGCGATTGCCGCGCGCTATTCAATGCCGATCATCACTTGCCGCACACCTTCGACCGTCAGGGCGAACGTCACATAGCGGCTGCGGTCCATCTCGACATTCTCGAACACAACCGCCTGTCCCATGGCCGCGACCGACTTCGCGCGGCGGCCCTCCGGCAGTAGCACTCTGAATTCCGCCGCCCCGCCCGATCCGGTGAACTCAATCGCGATGCGCTTCGCCGCTCGGTCAAACGTCATGCGATAGGACGCGTAGCCTCCACTCGATGCATAGCGCGCCGTCACTCGCGCCTTCGAGATGTTGGCCGCGGTCCAACGCGGCGCGATTTCCACTTTACGCATCTTCGCATCCAGGTCGCGCACACCGGCCAAACCACCAATGAGCGCGTCGGCCCACTGTGCCATGCCCCAACCCGCGTAGTTGACTTCGTTGGTGGTGCGGAAGCCGGGCGTGCCGTCCCGCCAATACCACACCTGCGCGCCACCGGTCTTGCGCAGGTGCCCCAGGTATTGACGCAGCAGCTCGACGCCGTACGTCTCGCGGCCGAACAGGAACGATGCGCGGCACAGCTCGCCACCCACCCACGGCATCAACCCGCCATTGGCGTAGCCGCCTTCGAGCAGATGCGGGGCCGTCCAATACTTCAGACGATCGGGATAGCCCGGCTGCAAGCTCCACCATGGATAGGCATCGCCGGTTTGCTGGTGGCGCTTGCGGTATTCGCCGATGATGCTGCGCGATTGCGCATCGCCGGCCAAGCCGCGCGTCATGGCCCAGGTGTTCCCCATGGCCAGTTGCGTGCGCTCGTCGAAATCTCCGTGCTCGATGGCCGGGTCCAAATGAACGTGGTGCAGGAACTTGGTGCCATCCCAGAGCAGTCCAACCGCGCGCTTGCGGTAGGCTTCGGCGTCAGCGCCCCAACGTGCGGCCTGCTCGGCCTTGCCCAGCGCCTCATACATGCGCTGCATGGCGCGGAAGGCCTGATAGTAGCCGCTCTGATCGCAGGTGGCGATCACATGGCGGCTGGTGCCGTGATCCTTGGCGCCGTCGATGTCGTAATCCCAGGTATCGCAACTGTGCTGGCGTTTCACCAGTTGATTCTTCGCGTCCCAGTGCTTGGGATCGGTGCGGATGTAGTTGAGCGCGCGC
>CAZDIZ010000153.1:0-14706 GCA_964505625.1 uncultured Solibacteraceae bacterium
ACCAGGCGGCGCTTCAGCAGTTGCACGGCTTTGCCTGGGTCTACTCCCTTCGGGCAGACGCGTGAACATTCTCCGGCGTAGTGGCAACGGAATACTCCGTGGTCGGCGCCTGTCACCATGGCTCGCACGTGCGCACCGTCGTCGCGGTTGTCGCGGTTGTAGCGTTCCGCGGCGGCCGAGGGCATGGGGCCCAGATACGCCGCGTCGGTTGCCAGCGTGGGGCAGGCCGCCATGCAGCAGCCGCACTTGATGCAGTAGGCAAATTGCAGGTAGGATTCCAGGTCTTCGTTCGACTGATAATATTCGCCGGCCGGATCATCCACGTCGCTCGCGTCGGCGCGCAGGATGAAGGGCTTCACCGAGCGGTGCTTTTCGAACATCGGCGCCAGGTCCGGCACCAGGTCGCGAATGATGCGGAAGTTCGGCAGCGGTCCCACGGCGAGGTCGGATTCGGTGATGTGCAGGATCTGTGTGTTGCAGGCCAGGCCCGCGCTGCCGTTCAGCAGCATCCCGCAAGATCCGCAAATACCCATGCGGCAGGAGTAGCGCCAGACCAGCGTCGCGTCCAGGTGGCTCTTGATGTAGTGCAGCCCGTCGAGTACGGTCATGCCCTGAGCGACCGGCATCGTGTAGGTCTGTATGCGGGGCTTCGCGTCGACTTCCGGATTGTAACGGGTGACGTGAAAGCGTACGTCGCGAGTCTCGGTCACGGGCGCCCTCCGATTGAAGCCATCCCGTGCGCCGCGATCGTGGCCATCGAGCCGAGCGCAAACAGCGCGATGCCCAGCACGATCAATCCGACCGTGACGGCGGTCTCCATGCGCGGCGAAAGCGTCAGCTCGAACAGGATGGTCCGCAAGCCGTAGAGTCCGTGATAGAGCGCGACACCCAACATGACCACGTAGGTGAGCGTGAAGAAAAGATTGCCGTCGCGAGAAAGACTGTTTTCCATCGAGACGGCCTCGCCACCGTGCGGCGCGAACAGGTGCAGCAGTCCGCCCATGTGCATGATGGCCATGTGCAGACCCAATAGAAACAGGATGAGAACACCCGCGGTAATGTGCGCGGTCCAATATTTCGTCACGTGGTAGCTTCCTCTCTCACAGGTAACAATAGGCGCCGGCAACCAGTAGCGCGAACGCGGCCAGCATCATCACGATCAGCAGCGGCCGCTGTACGTTCAGAGAACTCTTGTAGGGATAGACCGGCTCAATGGGACGCCCCACGGCGAAGCCCAACTCCACCAGCACCAGCCGTATGCCGTTCAGCGCGTGCAGCACGAACGCCGCGAAGACCAGGTACTCGCCGACTTTGAAAACCGGCGCGTGCAAAAGTCCGCCTTCGGTCCACAGATAAACACCCAGCGCGCGCAGGCTGGTTACCCCGATGTGCATCAGAAAGTAGCCGAGCAGTGCCAGACCGGTGAGACGGTGCACGGCGTAAGCGTAACGCTCCAGCCCCCAGCGTCCTCCACCGAGCCAGCCCCAAACTCCCAACCGGTTATCGTGCCGTTCGATCTTTGCCATCGTTCTTCTCTCCGCGCTCAGTACTTCCGCTCCACCGGTTTCCAGTTCGTGATGGTCACCGGCTTGTATTCGAGCCGGGGCTCACCACCGGTGCAGTAAACCATGGAATGCGCCAGGAAGTTCGCATCGTCCCGCGTGGGGAAATCGGTGCGGGCGTGGCCGCCGCGCGATTCCTGGCGCGCCTCGGCCGCGTAGAGCAGCACCTCGGCCAGGTCCAGCATGTTCTCTGTTTCCAACGCTTGGGTCAAATTGGTGTTGTAAATACGGCTCTTGTCGTCGACCTTCACGCGCTCGAAGCGCTCTTTGAGCTCGACGATCTTGGCCAAGCCCTCGCGCATGGACTCGCCCGTGCGGTAGACGCCGGCATGTTGGTCCATGGTAATTTGCAGGTCGCGCCGGATGGCCGCGACGCTCTCGCTTCCGTTCTTGCGCAGCAGCCCATCGAAAACCCGGCTCTTCTCCTGCTTGAACTGCCGTTCAGGCGCGTCAGAGAGCTTCGCTCCGGACTGTATATAGTCGCCGATCTCGTCGCCGGTGATGCCGCCCCACACCAGGCACTCGGCCGTGGAATTGCAGCCCAGGCGGTTGGCGCCGTGCAGCGAATGGCAGGCCACTTCGCCGGCGGCCCAGATGTTTTCGACCTTGGTGCGCCCGTCGATGTCGGCTTCCACGCCGCCCATCGAATAGTGCGCCACCGGGCGTATGGGAATCATCTGGGTGATGGGATCGAGGCCCAGGAACTTGATGCAGACCTCGCGGATCAGCGGCAGGCGCTTGTTGATGCGCTCGGCGCCCAGGTGCGTCAGGTCCAGGTGCACGTAATCCAGCCCGTCGGGGCCCTTGAAGCCGCGCCCTTCGAGGATTTCGGTCATCTCCGAACGCGAGACGATGTCGCGCGGCGCCAGTTCCATCATCTTGGGCGCGTATTTTTCCATGAAGCGCTCGCCCCGGCTGTTGCGCAGAAAGCCGCCCTCGCCGCGGCAGCCTTCGGTCATCAGAATTCCGGAAGGCACCAGACCGGTGGGATGGAATTGCAAAAACTCGGGGTCTTCCAAGGCCAACCCGGCGCGGTAGGCGATGGCCTGTCCGTCGCCGGTGACGGTTTGCGAATACGTGGTGAAGCCGAATAGGTTGCCCAACCCGCCAGAAGCGAGCAGGAGCGCTTTGGCGCGCAGCAGCACGAACTCGCCTGTAGGCGCGTCGTACATGGTCAGCCCGGCAAAGCGCCCCTGCTCCAGGAGCAACGAGGTTACAAAACCCTCGTCGTAGCGAGAGAGACTGTTGAAGCGTTGCAGTGTGTCGTAGAGCGCCTGCATTTCGAAAAAGCCGGTCTTGTCGGCGGCCATGCAGGCGCGCGGGAATGTGTGCCCGCCGAAAGGACGCTGCATGACGCGGCCGTCTTCGCGGCGCGACCACGGCACCCCCCAGTGTTCGAGCAGGCGTATTTCATCGGGCGAACTCGCCACAAAGCGGTCCACCACGTCCTGGTCGGCCAGAAAGTCCGAGCCTTTGACGGTGTCCCAGGCGTGCAGTTCGAGACTGTCGCCTTCCTCCGGTCGCATCACGGCGCCGGTGCCGCCTTCGGCGCAGACCGAATGCGAGCGCATGATTTGTACCTTCGAAACCAGACCGATGTCGATGCTGCCTCGCGTCCTGAGATTCATACCGACGGCGGCGCGCAGGCCGGCTAGTCCCGTACCGAGAATCAGGACGTCGTGGGTTTTCTGTTGCATGTTGTGCTCTAGGGGGTGTGAACTGCGTGGGATCTGCGTTCACATCGAGAAGTAATTCTCGATGTTGAGTTTACAACGGAAATCCGCACGGGGTCAACAGGTTTCCCGTAACAAGCTGAAAACAAATAATTTATATCCATAATTCAGATTTTCTATTGACGCAAACGAGGCGTTGTTGTAGGATGGAATCGAGAAAAGTTTCTCGATCAGTTTTCGAAAACTTCTCTCAATGCCAGATTCTATGGGCGATATCAGCCAACCCGCCGCACTTCGAATTCCCGAACCCACCCTTCATCGGCTGCACGGCTATTATCGCTACTTCCAGGGCTTGGAGCGGAAGGGCATTGCCTCGGTTTCCTGCAGCATGATTGGGCGGGACCTGTCGATGGACCCGACTTTGGTCCGCAAGGACCTGGAAAGCATTGCCATGGCGGGACGTCCCGGCGTGGGCTTCGCGGTTGGGGCGTTGATCCCCGGCATCGGCTCCTTTCTCGGCTACAACGGAAGCAAGCGGGCGATCCTGGCCGGGGCGGGCAGCTTGGGCACGGCGCTATTGGGCTACCGGAAGTTCGCCGAGTTCGGCCTCCGCGTGGTGGCGGCGTTTGACAGCTCGCTGTTGCGCGTAGGCGAACGGCTGCACGAGATCGAGGTGCGGCACATCGACACACTGCCGGAATTCGCCCGGACGATGGACATACACCTGGGCATCATCACGGTTCCAGCCGAGGCGGCGCAGCAGGTGGCCGAGCAGATGGTAAGCGGGGGCATCCGGGCCATCTGGAACTTCGCGCCCGTGCACCTTCGCGTTCCGCCGAAGATCATCGTCCAGAACGAGGATCTCTACAATTCGCTCGCGGCACTGTCTCACCGGCTGGCGGTAAAGCTTGGTGAGGAACTCAGAGGAGGCAAAACCGATGGCGTGTATGCCGGCGGCGCTCGCATCCGCTGAGTGCCGTCAGGGGCGCTAGGAGCCCTCGATTCACCCGCGCCACTTCTCCACGGGAGACGGCGGCGCACGAACAAAGAGTTTTCTTTAGCCAGGGATGGAGAGCTACACATGGCACCAGCACTACTAGAAAAATCGATACGCAAGTCCGGAATCAGGAACATTCGTCACCCCGAGCTGTTGCGGTGGGTGGAGGAGATCATGGAGCGGACCAAGCCGGATCGCGTCCACTTGTGCAACGGCTCGTCCCGGGAATACCAACTGATGCTTCGCCTCATGATTCAGCAGGGAGGCGCGATCGCGTTGAATCCCGAGAAGCGGCCCAACAGCGTGTTTGTCCGGTCGAACCCGGGCGACGTGGCCCGTGTCGAGGATCGCACCTTCATCTGTTCGGCGGACAAGGAAGACGCCGGCCCCACCAACAACTGGGAAGACCCGTTCAAGATGAAGAGCCTGCTTGGCGAACTGTTCGAAGGATCGATGGCCGGGCGCACCATGTACGTGATTCCTTACTGCATGGGCCCGATCGATTCGCCGATGGCCAAGATCGGCGTCGAGATCACGGATTCGGCCTACGTGGTGGCGAACATGCACATCATGACGCGCGTGGGCACGAAGGTGCTGGAGCGGCTCGGAACCGACGGCCAATTCGTGAAGGCGCTGCACACGGTGGGAGCGCCGCTGGGGCCCGACGAGCAGGACTCCACCTGGCCCTGCAATCCGCTGCACAAATACATCTGCCATTTTCCGGAAACTCGCGAAATCTGGAGCTATGGTTCCGGTTACGGCGGCAACGCGCTGCTCGGCAAGAAGTGCCATAGCCTGCGCATCGCCAGCGCGCAAGCCCGCGACGAAGGCTGGCTGGCCGAGCACATGCTCATCCTGAAACTCACCAACCCGAAGGGCGAGGTGAAGTACGTGGCGGCGGCGTTCCCGTCGGCTTGCGGCAAGACCAACCTGGCAATGCTGGTTCCGACCATTCCGGGTTGGAAGGTGGAAACCATCGGCGACGACATCGCGTGGATGAAGTTCGACTCCGAGGGACGGCTGCGCGCCATCAACCCCGAAGCCGGGTTCTTCGGCGTGGCGCCGGGGACCAACATGCAGTCGAACCCCAACGCCATGATCACGGCCGAGAGCAACTCGATCTTCACCAACTGCGCCATCACGCCGGACGGCGACGTGTGGTGGGAAGGCATGACGCCGGAAAAGCCGGAAATGCTGATCGACTGGCTGGGGCGCATCTGGTCGCCCGAATGCGGACGCAAGGCGGCGCACCCCAACGCGCGCTTCACCGCGCCGGCCCGGCAGTGCCCGGTTCTGGCGCCGGAGTGGGAATCGCCCGAAGGCGTGCCCATCGACGCGATCCTGTTCGGCGGACGCCGCGCCAGCGTAGTGCCGCTGGTGATGGAAGCGTTCAACTGGCAGCACGGGACGTTCCTGGGCGCCACGGTGAGCAGCGAAACCACGGCCGCGGCCGCGGGCAAAGTGGGACGGCTGCGCCGCGACCCGATGGCCATGCTGCCGTTCTGCGGCTACAACATGGGCGATTACTTCGGCCACTGGCTCAAGATGGGTCAGACGGTCGGCGCCAAGCTGCCTAAGATTTACTACGTCAACTGGTTCCAACAGGATGGGCAGGGCAAGTTCCTGTGGCCCGGCTATGGCGAAAACAGCCGCGTGTTAGAGTGGGTTTTTGACCGCTGCAACGATGCCGCACCGGCCGTGGATACGCCTATCGGACGCCTGCCTCGCGCCGAGGATCTGGATCTGAACGGACTCAATCTGGCCGACGGCGTCATGGAGCGGTTGCTCCGCGTCGACGTTGATGCCTGGCTCGCCGAAGTCCCCCTCATCAAGGAACACTTCGCCAAGTTCGGTTCCCGCCTGCCGGAAGGCATGAAGCAGGAAACGGCCCGGCTGGAAAAGCGGCTGTGGGCGGCGAAGCGGACCATAAGCAACTAGTAGGGCTGCCGAAAAACCGGGGACAGGAAGTCCTGAAAAAATGGGGACAGTCCACTGCCGGATGTTGACAGTTCGAGACTCGATGGCACAGACAGGGTACAGTCCCCGATTTTTTCAGGACTTCCTGTCCCCGGTTTTTCGGCGGCTCGATTGTAGGGAGAGTTATGCGTAGAAAAGTAACCGTTGTCGGAGCGGGGAACGTGGGTGCCACCACGGCGCATCGTTTGGTGGATCGCGGCCTGGCTGATGTGGTGCTGCTCGATGTCGTGGATGGAATTCCGCAGGGCAAGGCTCTCGATCTGGCCGAGTCGGCTCCGATCGAAGGCTACGATCTGAGGATTCAGGGCACCACGGACTTTGCCGACACGGCCAACTCCGACCTGGTGGTGATGACGGCCGGTTTGGCGCGCAAGCCCGGCATGAGCCGCGACGATCTGCTGAAGGCGAACTACGAAGTAGTAAAGAGCAGTATCGAGAAGATCGCACGATATTCGCCCGAGAGCATTCTGATTGTTGTCACGAATCCGCTAGACGCCATGGCGCAGACCGCGCTGCGGGCGAGTGGATTTCCTAAGCAGCGCGTGATCGGCATGGCCGGTGTGCTGGACACGGCGCGCTACCGTACGTTCATCGCCGAAGCGCTCGACGTTTCCGTGCAGGACGTGCAAGGGCTCGTGTTGGGCGGACACGGCGACACCATGGTGCCGGTGCCTCGCTACACAACGGTGGCGGGAATTCCGGTGACGGATCTGATGCCCGCCGCCCAACTCGAAGCCATCATCCAACGCACGCGCTCGGGCGGGGCCGAGGTCGTGAACCTGCTCAAGACCGGCAGTGCGTATTATGCCCCGTCGGCCGCCGCGGTGGAAATGGTGGATGCTATTTTCGGCGACCGCAAGAAGATTCTGCCGTGTGCGGCGTATCTGGAAGGCGAATACGGCATTCACGGATTGTTCGCGGGCGTGCCGGTGAAACTGGGCGCGCGCGGTATTGAACAGATCGTCGAGATCAAACTCACTCCGGAAGAACAGGCCGCGCTGGAACGTTCCGCGGCTTCGGTAAAAGAACTCACTTCCATCATCGGGGTGTAACGGACCGCTCACTGTAAGTAACAGATGCAACCACTTATTGATACGCTTGTGCAATTCCCGATCCTGGCGCTGCTGCTGGCGATCGGATTGGGGTACCTGTTGGGCGAAATCAACTTCTTCGGATTTCGCTTCGGGATCGCGGGAGTGATATTCGCCGGCCTGGCCATTGGCGCACTGCATCCCGGAATCGCCACGCCGGAGATGGTTCCCACGCTGGGGCTGATCCTGTTTGTCTACATGATTGGCATTCACTCGGCGCCGGCGCTGGTCGAGGCCATTCGCAAGCGTGGATATCGCGACAGTCTGTTTGCCGTGGCGATCCTGGTGTTCGGCGCGGCGATCACACTTGCGGCGGTCTGGTTCATGCACTTGCCGGCTCCGCGCGCGGCGGGGTTGTTCTGCGGGGCGGTCACTAACACGCCGGCACTGGCGGCGGCGCGCGAAACCGTACGCGAAGTGGCGGTGAAAGGCGGCGCGAGCGCCGAGCAAGTCCGGAAGCTGGCCGATGAACCGGTGGTGAGCTACAGTATCGCGTATCCGGTCGGCGTCATCGGAGTTCTGGTTTGCTTCCAACTCATGCGCAAACTGTGGCGCGTGAAGTCGCGCGAAGCCACGCACGTGTCGCACATCACGGTGAAGAATTTCGTGGTGAAGAACCCGGCCGCCAGCGGCCTCACGCTCGATCAATTCCAGGAAGTCTACAAGGCGCGCTTCACGGTGAGCCGCATTAAGAGAAAAGGCGAGATCGACGTGGCCACGGGCCGCACCAAGATCGAACTCGGCAGCATCGTGGCGGTGGTGGGCGACGAGGAAGCGCACGAACAGGCGCGCGACATTTTCGGCGAACCCGCGCGGGTGTGCATTGAACAAGAGGCATCGAAGCTGGAGTACCGGCGCGTGTATCTGTCGAGCGCGGACGTGGCGGGTAAGTCCATTTCCGAACTTGACCTGAACGCGATCCCGGCCACGGTTTCGCGTGTGCGCCGCGGCGATGTGGATTTCGTGCCGACGCCGAAGACGCGACTCGAGTCGGGCGACCTGCTGCGTGTGGTCACGCCGCGCGAAAAGATTCCGGAAGTCATGAAGTTCTTCGGCGATTCGATCCGAGGCACGGCTGAGGCCGATTTTCGTTCGGTGGGTATCGGCATGGTGCTGGGCGTGTTGCTGGGCATGGTTCCTTTTCCTCTACCCGGCGGCACCACATTGCACCTGGGCTACGCCGGCGGCCCGCTGATCATCGCATTGATTTTGGGCAAGCTGGGATCCACCGGACGGTTGAGCTGGACGATCCCGACGAGCGCGAATTTTACACTACGCCAAATTGGTCTGCTCCTGTTTTTGGCCGGTGTCGGAACCCGGGCCGGGTGGGCTTTCTGGCGCACCATTCAAACCAATGGTGCACCCACTCTGCTTGCGGGCGCGGCCATCACCTTTGGCATCACTCTAGCCACATTGATCTTTGGCTACAAGGTCCTCAAGATGCCTTTCGACTTCCTGACCGGCGTTATGTCGGGTATACAGACGCAGCCGGCGTGCCTGGCCTTTGCGAGCGGGCAGGCTAACAACGATGAGCCGAACGTGGGCTACGCCGGGGTGTATCCGGCGGCCACCATCGCGAAAATCGTGCTAGCGCAACTGCTGGTGACGCTGCCGATGGCGCGCGCGGCCGAGCCGCCGAAACTGGATCTGAAGCTAAAGCCGCTCAAACCGGTGGCCACCAAACTGATTCGTCCGGGTGTGAACGGCGTGACGTCGATTCCGCCGGCGGGCGGATGTCTGGTTTCGGAAGGTTTTTCGCGTGAGACTTCGGCTACCGGAGCGCAAACCACCGGCCTCACCGGATTCTACGAGTGTTCAATCACCAAGCGCTTCGCGTTGGTCGCGATACCGACGCACTGGCTCTCGAAAGATGGCGTGAATGGCCACGGCGATTTCAGTTTCGGCCCGAAGTTCGTACTGAATAAAGAGACCGAACATGTGCCGTTGTTCGCTCTCGCATATCTCCATAAACAGCCCACGGCTAGCGATAAGCTGGGCAACGGAAAACACGATCACAAGCTTACGCTCTATGCGGATAAGAACTTCGGCCACACACGAGTCACGGGCAACTTCGGGACTAGATGGGAATGGCACAACGATCGCCACATACGCCAATATCTGCCATCGGTGGGCGTGCTGACGCCTATTCACGGCAAGTTGGGTATGGCGCTGCAGTCGTATTATTCCGCGTCGGAAGTGGTGAAGTACGGCGGCGCGATCGCGGCTGCCACTTACCACTTTGTGCCGAGTTTCTCCATGCACCTCGGCCTGGAGCACGGCTTCGGACCGCGCAGCCCGAACTGGGGCGTGGTCTTCGGCTGCACTTACCTTTATCGCGGGCATCATCGATAAAAATCGAATTTCATCATTTATGATGGAAGGAGCCACCTGTAACCTTAGGCTGATCGGACACGAGACAGCAAAATGGCTCTTCCCGAGGCGATGCCGGGTGATGGCATTGAAGAAGGTTCCAGCCACTGTGTCAAACGGACAGAGGACGTGGAACCAAAACAGAGTATCGACGCCGTCGCAAGCCCGAATGCTTGCGGCTTGATCCTCAAGTCTGTAGGCTCCGAATTACTCGCGGAAATCGCAGGCGAGTTTCTGGACCTTTTGGGGACGTCGTGTTCGGTACACGAGAAAAACGGAGACTACGCACTTCGCGCGGCGTGCTCGCCGTGGTGCCAGTTTTTTGATTCCATCGTTCTCCCAAACGGCAAGATACCCTGCCACGAAACCCACTGCGAGGGAATCTTCAGCCGCGCAATTGCATCGGAAGTGCCGGTGGACGCGACGTGTCACAGCGGCATACGAGTGTTCACCGTGCCGATCTGCGCCGGCGCCGAAGTGGTAGGCACCATCGCGTTCGCGCACGGAGGGCCTCCTCGCGATTCCGATAATCTCCGGCAGTTGGCTAACCAATACGGAGTCGACGCCGGGGTTTTGCGCGAGCGGGCGGCGGAATCCCCCGTGCCATCTCCTCAGTTGGTTGAATTGGCGAAGAAGCGGCTACAGTCGGCGGCGCGTTTGATTGGTGAGATCGTCGCACGCAAGCGAGTGGAAACGGCGCTGGCCGAAAGCGAGAGGCGTTTCGCCGATTTCATGGCTCACCTTCCGGCAGGGGCGTTCATCAAAGACGAGTCGGGACGGCTGCTCTACGCGAACCGGTTTTTGATGCAGATGTTTGGCTGGCAAGACTGCGCGAACAAGACGACCGACGAGTTGCTGCCGCGAGACGTCGCCGAGCGGATGATGGCCGACGATCGTAAAGTGCTCTCGGGCACGCCTCTCGTTCTCCAGGAGAGCGTTCGAGACACGGACGGGACGGAGCGCGTGTTCGACACCTACAAGTTCCCGATCAAGACCGAAGGCGGACGCACCCTGGTGGCGGGAATCACGGTCGAGGTCACCGACCGGAGGCGTACCGAGGAGGCGTTGCGGACGTCGGAGGCGCTACTCGCCAGCATCATCGACCAGAGTCCTTACCCGATGTGGATCTCCGATCACGAAGGCACGCTGGTGAGGATCAACCGTTCGCTTCGGGAGTTACTGCACGTGTCCGAAGAAGACGTTGTTGGAAAGTATAACGTCCTCAAGGACAACATTGTCGAAGAGCAGAACCTGATGCCGCTGGTGCGGCGCGTGTACGAGCGCGGCGAACCCGTGCGGTTCGAGTTGGTTTGGGACAGCGGCCGGCTCGATCATGTCCGTTGGCTGTACCGCGTGCGTCTCGTCCTGGATGTCAACATCTTCCCGATCCGCGATTCCAACGGCAAGGTGACTAACGCCGTGATCCAGCACGTGGACATCACCGAGCGCAAGCGGGCTGAGGAAGCGCTTCGGGAGTCGGAACGAAGATATCGCGAACTATTGGAGAACGTGCAGCTCGTGGCGCTGATGGTGGATCTGGATGGCCGCATCACTTTCTGCAACGACTTCCTGTGCGCTTCGACCGGTTGGCGGCGCGATGAGATTGCCGGCCGCATGTTCACGGATCTGGTCGCGGAGGTGTCGCAAGGTCTGCTGTCGCGATTGATGGACGCCGCCACGCAGGCCGAGCCGTCACGTGCGCCGATCGAGGGCGCCGTGGTCTCCAAGAACGGCAAGCCGCGGTGGATTCAGTGGAACAGCACGGTGTTGCGCAATCCGTCCGGAGAAATCAGTGGGCTTGCGAGTCTGGGCGTGGATGTCACCGAACATCGGGTCCTGCAGGAACAGTATCTCCAAGCCCAGAAACTCGAGAGTGTCGGCCGGTTGGCGGGCGGAGTGGCGCACGATTTTAATAATCTGCTGACGGTTATCGGTGGCTACGGGAATCTGGCGCTGGTTTCGATGGCGGCAGACGACCCGCTGCGCTCGCACATCGCGGAGATTCTGAAGGCTTCGGATCGAGCCGCGAGCCTCACGTCCCAATTGCTGGCGTTCAGCCGCAAGCAAGTCTCGCAACCGAGAGCGATGGACCTGAACGCGCTCTTGATCGACAGCCGGGAAATGTTCGCGCGGCTGGTGGGTGAGGACGTTGAGATCGTTACCCAGCTCAACCACGAACCCGCATTTGTGTTGGCCGACCCGGGGCAGGTTCACCAAGTATTGATGAACTTGATGGTGAATGCGCGCGACGCCATGCCGGGCGGCGGGCGGGTAACGTTGGAAACAGCGAACGTCACGCTGGACGAACAATTCACGGAACTCCATCCGGAAGTTGTGCCGGGCTCCTACGTTCGGCTGCGCGTCACCGACACCGGCCACGGGATGGACGAGGAAACGCGCCAGCACCTGTTTGAGCCGTTCTTCACCACCAAGGCGCAAGGACGGGGAACGGGACTGGGGCTTTCCACCGTCTACGGGATCGTACGTCAAGGCCAGGGATGGATTGATGTGCAAAGCGAGATCGGCCGCGGAACCACTCTGGAGGTGTACTTGCCTCGGGTGAATGTACAGGAGATGGTCGAGCAGCCTGTGCGTCTCCGTCCCGCCAGTCTTCAGCGTTCGGGAACGATTCTGTTGGTTGAAGACCAGAAGCAGGTTCGTGAACTGGCTGCCGCGACGTTGCGGTCTTGCGGCTATGTGGTGTTTGAGGCCAACTGCGGCGAGGACGCCCTCGAACTGGCGGAGGCTTACGCCGCGACAATTGATCTGCTGCTGACGGACGTCATCATGCCGGGCATGACCGGCAAGGATTTGGCCGAGCGGCTGGTGCCGCGCCGAGCGGGGCTGAAGGTTCTCTACATGTCGGGGTACACGGAAAACACCATCATTCATCGCGGTGTTCTGCAAGTCGGCGTCGAGTACCTTCCGAAACCGTTCACACCCGAAGAACTGGCCGCGAAGGTGGCCGCGGTTCTGGATTCGGCCACCTGAGGTGGCGCCTGCTGTATACTCGCAATTCCGGAGTAAACCATGCGTGTACTTGTGTTGTTGCTGTTGTCATTGGCGGCTTCCGCCCAGACCTATTTCAAACCCGCCGACATGATGACGATCGGCGTGTACTACTATCCCGAAGCGTGGCCTTCCAGCCAGTGGCCGCGCGACATGGCCAACATCAAGAAGCTGGGACTTGAGTTCGTGCACATGGGCGAGTTCGCCTGGGTGTTCATGGAACCGGAAGAAGGCCGCTTCGATTTCGAGTGGCTGGCGAAGAACGTCGAGCTGGCTTCGGCGCAGGGACTCAAAGTGGTGTTGTGCACGCCTTCGGCGACGCCGCCGGTCTGGCTGGTGCGGAAGCATCCGGAAGTGCTCATGGTGGACGCTCAGGGACGCCGCATGGAGCACGGTTCGCGATCGCACGCCTGCTGGAGCGTGCCGCGTTATCGCGAATATGTCGCCAAGATCATTGCCAAGCTCGCCGAACGGTTCGGCGATGACGCGCGCGTTTGGGGTTGGCAGCTCGACAACGAACTGAGCCACTACGGCAAGGAGTATTGTTACTGCGACTTCTGCCAGGCGAAGTTCCGCACGTGGCTCAATGCGCGGTACTCGACCATCGACAAGCTAAACCAGGCTTGGGGCAACGCTTTCTGGTCGCAGATGTTCCAGAACTTCGACCAGATCCGCATTCCCAATCAGGCGGAACTGGTGCAGCAGATCAATCCGCACGCGCAACTTGACTTCCAGCGCTGGTTCGCCGAGGAGGCCGCCGACTATGTGCGTTTTCAGACCGAGACGCTGCGCCGCTCGACGCGCAATCAGTGGATCACCACCAATTACATGGCGCTGCACAAGGAAGTGAATCCGGCGCTGTCGGCGCGCGATCTGGACGTGATGACCTGGACGCACTATCCCGTGCACGGCAATTTGAACGAAGGTCCGCTGGGCTTCCGTCTGGGCAGCATGCCCGACATGAGCTTCATGCACGATTTCATGCGTGCGTTGGGCAAACCGCACGGGCTGATGGAGCTGCAACCCGGACAGGTGAATTGGGGCGAGGTGAATCCGCAACCGTATCCGGGCGCGGTGCACATGTGGATCATGCGCGCGTTCGCTGCGGGCGCGAATCTGGTGTGCACGTATCGCTATCGTCAACCGTTGTTCGGCGGCGAACTGTATCATTACGGGCTGGCCGGTCCTGACGGCGTCACGCCCACCGTGGGCGGACGCGAGTACGCACAGGCGATGAGTGACGTGCGCAAACTGCGCGCGTCGTATGCGGCTTCGGTCAAGGAGCCTCGCGCTTACGCGGCGCGGCGCGCGGGGTTCTTGTTCAGTTTCGACAACCGTTGGGACATCGACAATCACAAACAGACCTCGCGTTGGGACACCAACGCGCATCTGCTCAAGCACTATCGCGCACTGAAAAGGTTGGGCGCGCCGGTGGATGTGATCACCGAAGAGAAGGATTTCGCACGGTACTCATTCCTGATCGCGCCGGCGTATCAGATGGTGGATCGTGAACTGGTGGAACGCTTCCGCAAATACGCGGAAGCGGGAGGGCATCTGATATTGACCTGCCGCACGGCGCAGAAGGACCGGCAAGGGCACCTGTGGGAAGCGCCGTGGGCCGCGCCGATTTACGATTTGATCGGAGCCGAGATTCCAGGCTACGACGTGCTGCCCGCGCCGGTGAAGGGAACCGTCACGGCCGGAGCGCGTAGCTACCAATGGGCCGTCTGGGGCGATCAACTGAAACCGCGCGCCGCGACAACCGTGCTGGCGCGTTACGCCGACCACTTCTACGCGGGCACGCCGGCGGCTACGACGCGCAAGCTCGGGAAGGGGACGGTGACTTACATCGGAGCAGAGTCGCTTGACGGCGAACTCGAGTACGATCTGCTGAAGCGCGTCTACACGGCCGCCGGAGTCGAGACGCAGAGCTTCCCGGCGCAATTCGCCGTCGACTGGCGCGACGGCTTCTGGGTGGCAACGAATTTCACCGAAAAGAAAATCGCCATCCCCGCCGCGCCAACGGC
>CAZDIZ010000154.1:0-6240 GCA_964505625.1 uncultured Solibacteraceae bacterium
ACTTGGTGCGGGTCGCACTCGACCACCAGCGTTTCTTCTTTGTCGGTGGAGGCTTGCGCCAGGATCTCTCCGAAGGGGCCGGCGACGAAAGACGAGCCCCAGAATTCGAGCGTTGCTTCCACTCCCACACGGTTCACCGCGGCTACGTAGACTCCGTTCGCGATGGCGTGGGCTCGTTGGATGGTGATCCAGGCGTCGCGCTGCGCGGCTCCGTGCCGCTGCTTTTCGTGTTGATGCCAACCGATGGCGGTCGGGTAGAACAGAACCGTGGGGCCGCCCAGCGCGGCCAGACGCGCGGCTTCCGGATACCATTGGTCCCAGCAGACCAGCACCGCGATGCGGCCGTAGCGCGTGTCGAAACTCGGATACCCCAGATCGCCCGGTGTGAAGTAGAACTTCTCGTAGTAACAGGGGTCGTCCGGAATGTGCGTCTTGCGATACGTGCCGAGCAGCGTGCCGTCGGCGTCAATCACGGCGGCGGTGTTGTGATAGAGTCCCGCGGCGCGGCGTTCAAATAGCGACGCGACAATCACCACGCTCAACTCGCGCGCCAGCGCCGCGAGCGTTTCCGTCGTCGGACCGGGGACCGGTTCGGCCAACGCGAACAGGTCGGCGTTCTCCTCGCGGCAGAAATACTCGGAGCGGAACAGTTCCTCCAGGCACACGATCTGCGCGCCGCGCGAGGCCGCTTCGCGGATCTTCCAGGTGGCTTTGGCCAGGTTCTGGTTGGGGTCGGCGGCGCAGGCGGTCTGCACCAGGCCGAGGCGGAATTTGTCGTCCTTCGCAGGCGGCATAGTAAGATTGTTCCACATGGCTCGGCGAGTTTCTATCCTATTCGCGTTGGTGGTGGTGTTGCTCGCGGCGGCGCCGCCGACTCCGCGCGAGCACTTCGGCTACGCGCCCGGCGAAGACTACAAGCTGGCCGATTACGGCGAAATCACCGGCTACTTCGAGAAGCTTGCCCGCGCGAGCGATCGCATACGGTGGGTGGAGTTCGGCCGCAGTTCGCTTGCGAAGCCCATGTATCTGGCCATCATCAGTTCGTCGGAGAATCTGAAGCGGCTGGACCGCTATCGCGAAATCAGCCGGCGCCTGGCGCTGGGCGACGCGACGCCGGATCAGGCTCGCGTGCTCGCCCTTGAAGGCAAGGCCGTCGTCTGGATCGACAGCGGACTGCACGCCAGCGAAGTGGCGCCCGCGCAACACGCGCCGGAGTTGGCCTATCGCATGTTGACCGGCGAAGACGAGGAGACGCGGCGCATCCGCGAGCATGTCATCCTGTTGCAGATTCCGGTTATCAATCCCGACGGCCTGGACATGGTGGCGCACTGGTACCGGCGCAACGTGGGCACGCCGTATGAACTGGCGCCGCTGCCGTGGCTCTATCAAAAGTACGCAGGCCACGACAACAACCGCGACTATTTCATGATGAACCTCGCGGAGACGCGCCACGTCGCGCGGCTGTTGTTCGATGAGTGGTTTCCGCAGATCGTCTACAACCAGCACCAGCAGCCTGCGTTTCCCGCGCGCATATTTGTGCCGCCGTACGCCGAGCCGCTCAACCCGCGCATTCCGGCGGCGGTGATGGAAGGCATCAACGGCATTGGCTCGGCCATGGCGGAGCGCTTCGCGCTGGAGAACAAACCCGGCGTGCTCAGCTACAACAGTTTCGATGGCTGGTGGAACGGCGGGCTGCGCAGCGTGCCGGCGTTCCATAACATGCACGGCATTCTGACAGAGACTGCGCTGTATGCGTACGCGACGCCGCGCGTCTATCAGGCGAGCGAACTTCCCGAGCGCTTTGCCGGCGGCATTCCGTCGCGCGAGCCGACCATCTTCTATCAGCGTCCGTGGCTCGGCGGAAAGTGGGGTGTGCGCGACGCCATCGAATACATGCTGACGGCGGACTTCGCAATTCTCGATCTGGCCTCGCGGCAATCGTCGCGGTTCCTCATGAAGGCCTACACGCTGGCGCGCGCGTCGATGGATGCGGGCAAGGCCGGCGCGCCGTACGCGTACGTAGTGCCGCAGGCGCAGTGGGACGAAACCAATGCCACCGAAATGCTGCGGCGTTTGCGGATGGGCGGCATACGGATTCATCGCGCGAAGTCGGAATTCCAGGCCGGCGGCAAGCGTTACGCAGCCGGTACCTACGTGCTGCTCGCGTCGCAGCCGTTCCGTCCGTATCTGGTGGACCTGATGGAGGCGCAGAAGTTTCCGGAACTGCGCGCGGGAGCGGACGGCCCTGTGCGGCGCCCTTACGACATCGCCGGCTGGACGCTGCCGATGCTGATGGGCGTCACGGTGGAGCGCATCGACGCGCCGTTCGAAGCGGATCTGGCGTTGGTGAGCGAGATTCCCGCGCGCGTCGCCACAACGCTCGGTACGGCGCGGCTCCGCGTGGCGCTGTATGAATCCTGGACCGCCAACATCAACGCGGGTTGGACCGAATGGCTGCTCGACACGCATCGCATTCCGTACACCAAGTTGCACAACGCGGACGTGCGCAAGGGCGGATTGCGGGCACGCTTCGATACCATCATCCTGCCGTCGCAAACACCCGCATCGATCCTGCACGGAACGCGACCCGGCGAACGAGCGCGCGGCAAGGTGGATGCGTGGGCGCCGCTCGCGCTGCAGCGGCCTGAATACGCCGGTGGCATCGGACTAATGGGGTTGGCGAACCTGGAGGAGTTCGTAAGTGCGGGCGGAACGCTGGTGGCTGTGGACAATGCGGCTGCTCTCGTCGTGGACAATTTCCCGCTACCGGTTCGCAACGTGACGGCGGGCGCGAGCGGCTATTCCGTGCCGGGTTCGCTGCTGCGCATCAAGATCGATAACACGCAGCCGGTCGCCAAGGGGATGCCGCCGGAAGCGACTGCGTTCGTCGATGGTGGGCAGGCGTGGGAGATCACGCTACTCGACAAATTCAACCAGGGCGATCGCGAAGTACGCGCGGTAGCGCGCTACGCCGAATCCAATTTGCTGGCGAGCGGCTGGATGAGCGGCGAACGCGTGATTGCCGGGCGTCTGGCCGCGGTGGATGCGCGCCACGGCCAAGGGCGAGTCGTCCTGTTCGGATTCCGCCCGGACTTCCGAGGACAGTCGTTCGGCACGTTCCGCCTGCTGTTCAACGCCATCGGTTTGGGTTCAGCGGACAGACTGCGCTAGCATTGTGAACATGGCGAAAGCGGGCAAAGGCTTGATTAACGTGACGTGCCCTTGCTGCAAGGCGGAACTCAAGATCGACGCCTCCACCGAGGCCGTCATCAGTCACAAGGAATTCGAGCGGCCGCGCACGTTGGAGAACATGGAAGCCGGGGTCGAGAAAGTGCGCGGTGAAGCAGCGCGCCGCGAGGAGCTGTTCCAACGTTCGGTGGCCGAGCACAAAGTGCACCAGGACGTGCTGGCCAAGAAGTTCGACGAACTGTTCAAGCAGGCCAAGGAAGATCCCAACAAAGGCCCCCGCCTGCGCGACATGGACCTGGACTAGTTTCGGCGCGCATCGCCTCGGCGCGAATTCTGCTACCGTAATTTTCATGAAGCTCGCTGGAATTGCCGCGGTACTGCTGTGTCTGCCGCTCCTGGTTGCCCAGCCCATCGACGTCAAAACGCACACGCTGGCCAACGGCATGAAGATCCTGGTTCAGGAAGATCACGACATCCCCAATGTGTCGATGTACTTCTTCTATCGCGTCGGCTCGCGCAACGAGCGCACCGGCGCGACCGGCCTGTCGCACTTTTTCGAACACATGATGTTCAATGGCGCCAAGAAGTACGGGCCCAAACAATTCGACATCGTGATGGAGAAGAACGGCGGCAACAACAACGCCTACACGTCGCGCGACGTCACCGTTTACACTGACTTCTTTCCGCGCACGGCGCTGGAACTGCTGTTCGACATGGAAGCCGACCGCATCCGCGACCTGAGCTTCGATCCCAAGATGGTCGAAAGCGAGCGCGGCGTGGTGGCGAGCGAACGGCGCTTGTCAGTGGACAACAGCACGTTCGGGGCGCTCTACGAGCAACTGCTGGCCACGGCATTCGTCGCGCATCCGTATCATTGGCCCGTCATTGGTTGGGCTTCCGATATCAAGGCCTGGACCATGGACGATCTGAAGCACCACTTCCGCATGGGCTACGCGCCGAACAACTGCACCATGGTGGTGGTGGGCGACGTCACGCTCGACGAAGTGGTGGCGCTGGCCAAGAAGCACATGGAGCCCATTCCGCGACAGGAACCGCCGCCGCCCGTGCGCACGGTTGAACCCGAGCAGCGCGGCGAACGGCGCGTCACGCTGCACAAGGCCGCGCAACTTCCCATGGTGATGGTGTGCTACCACACCCCGGCGAGCAACAGTTCGGAACACTACGCGCTGGAGGCGTTGAACCAGATCCTCAGCGAAGGCCGCAGTTCGCGGCTCTACCGGCGCTTAGTCGATCGCGATCAGCTTCTGCTCTCGATCAACGCCGGCCGCGAGCTTTCGCTCGATCCCGGGCAGTTCATGTTCATCATGCAACCGCGCAGCGGCGTGGACCCGGCGCGCGCGGAAAAGGCGCTTTACGAAGAGCTCGACCGCATCGCGCGTGAAGGCGCCACGGCCGAAGAGTTGCAGAAGGCCAAGAACCAGATCGCCGCGGATTTCTATCGCGAACTCAAAACCATTGCCGGCAAGGCCAATCTGCTCGGCCGGTACGAAGTCTACTTCGGCGACTACCGCAAGCTGTTCGCGGCGCAGGCTGAACTGGAGAAGGTGACGTTGGCCGACATCAAGGCCGTGGCCGCCAAGTACTTCACCGAATTGAATCGCACGGTGGCCACACTGATTCCGGAAAAAGGTAAGGAGGCGGCGGAATGAAACGCGCACTGTTGTGGTTGACGATGGTCGCGGTGGCACTGCCGCTGGCCGGTGAAGTGAGACTGCCTCCGTACAAGCGGCAAACGCTGCCCAATGGACTGGTGCTGGTGCTGATGCCCAAGCGCGACGTGCCGCTCACCAGCGTCGAAGTGTTGGTGCGCGGCGGTGCGGAATCGGATCCAAGCGGCCAATCGGGACTGGCATCGGTCACGGCCGAGTTGCTGCGCCGGGGTACCGCCACACGCAGCGCCGACAAGTTCAGTGAACAGGCAGACTTCATCGGCGCCACGTTCCAGACCGGCGCCAACGAGCACGCCACGGTCGTATCGGCGGAGTTTCTTTCGCGCGACAGTGAGCGTGCGCTCGATTTGTTGGCCGACGCCGTGCTGCATCCGGCGTTCCCGGAAGCCGAAGTGAAGAAAGTGCTTGCGCAGCGCATCGACGCGGCCAAGGAATTGAAGGACAACCCGCAGCGGGCTGCGGGCGCTTACTTCCGATCGTTCTTTTACGGCCCGGCGCATCCTTATGGACGCCCCGCCGATGAACTGACGCTCGCGCGGATCACACGCGATGCGATTGTCGAGTATCACCGCCGCATGTACACAGCGAAGAACATGACCGTGATCGCGGTCGGCGATTTCGAAGCCGCCGCCATGTCCGCGAGATTGTCGAACGCTTTCTCGGCCGCGCCGGCGGGCAGCGCCTATACGTGGGTGACGGCCTCGGCCCCATCGCGCGGCGCCGCTTCGCGCCTGCTGCTGGTAGATAAACCCGACGCCACACAGACGTACTTCTGGATCGGACAGCCCGGCATCTACCGCACGCATCCGGACCGCGTCACGCTGTGGATCGTCAACACGCTGTTTGGTGGCCGTTTCACGTCCATGCTCAATGACGAGTTGCGGGTGAACTCAGGACTCACCTACGGCGCGGCCTGTCGCCTGGATACGCTGCGAATGCCCGGCGCAATCGGCATCGCCACGTTCACGCCGACAGAGACCACGGCTAAAGCTGTTGACCTCGCGCTGGACGTGCTGAAGCGCCTGGGCGAGAAGGGCATCACCGCAGAGCAGCTTGCCAGCGCCAAGGCCTATATCAAGGGCGGTTACCCGACGGATGAATTGGAAACCGCCGATCAACTCGCGGGCGTGCTCGGAGAGATGGAGTTGTTTGGATTGGGCCGCGCCGAAGTGGATGACCTGTTTTCGCGCATCGACTCGGTGACACTGGAAGCCGCCAACGCCGCGGTGAAGAAGTACTATCGAGCCGACGGGCTGAGCTTCCTGCTGCTCGGCAACGCCGCCAAGATCCGCGAATCCGCACGCAAGTACGCGCCGAACGTGACCGAACGCGCCAACTCGGCCCCGGGCTTGCGGTAAAG
>CAZDIZ010000154.1:6340-14314 GCA_964505625.1 uncultured Solibacteraceae bacterium
GCGCGTCGAAGTCCATGGCCGGCAGTTTTGCCGCGATCTCGCCGCGGCAGAACTCGATGAGTTCGAGCAACTCAGGCTTTGTGTAAGGCGTGTCGATCACCGGCCGCTGTTCCGGCGCCCAAGGCAGACCGCCCAGGAACTGATAGTGCTGCCGGCACTTGGCCCACGGGCGAAACTCGTCCAGGCTTGGATGCAGATAGAGATGTGTGAAAAAAGCGGCGTGATAGGCGACATGCCAGAATCGGTTCGGATACTCCTCCGATGCCCAAAACTCTTCCGGACACGCCATCACGGCCCGCTCTAACATCTCGAGTGCGGCACCATATTGCCGGTTCAGAATTTCGTCAATCACGTCGTCTCCAAATCAAGTAGCGGTGTTCCCTTGATATATGCCAGGCCCTTGAACAGCGCCACCAGTGCGCCTTCCTCGTCGGTCACCCGAATCAGGCAGGTGGACAGCTTGTGTGTGCGGGAGACCTCTTCGGCCACGGCGGTGAGCTTGCCCGTCCGGACTGCCTTGAAGTACGAGATGTCCACCTGCGCGGCGACCGCCACCACGCCGTGCGAATTCGACGCGGCGCCGAACGCCAGATCGGCCAGAGTGAACACCGCGCCGCCCTGTAAGATCCCAACGCTGTTCATGTGGCGGGGCTCCACCGTCATCTCGGTGCGCGCGTAGCCCAGGCGTACTTCGACAACGCGCATGCCGTTGCCGCACGCGAAGCGGTCGCCCCCGAAGAACTCAGCGATGCGCTGGAACTGCTCTTCGGGGTTGCTCATTTCTTTGCCTGCGGTGCCGCGGCGGCCGGCGCGAATGCGATGCGCACCGTGGTGTAGTTCCAGGGCTGCAGCGGTATTTCGACCGCGCCATTCTTCACCGCCAGCGGCGCCTTCCCGTCTTCCACTCCGTTGGCCAGTTGGACGCTCGCCAGCGGGAATACCGGTGAAGAGAACTTCGCCACGCCCTTCTGGCCGCCGGTTTCCTGCAACCGCAGAATGTAGCCGCGCCCGTCTTCGGCTTGCTTGAAGCTCGCCACGGTCGCGTGCGCCGAATCGATCTTGAAGAACTCGCCGCTTGCCTCCGGCATGCGGCGCTTCACGGGTGTCAGCTTCACATTGCCCGTGTCGTAGTATTCGTAGCCCACCAGCGGACGCCGCGTATCGGCGTCGAAACGCGACAGCTCCGCCGGGCTCAACTGCGCCGCGCTGGTGATGGCGTAGCGGAAGGTGAAGTTGCCGCTCTGGTCCGCCTTGTAGTTGGTGAACCAGTAATTGTGCATGGGATAGCTGTAGATGTGGCCGTTGTTCACATTCAAGTGCTTCATCCAAAGTCCGCGGTTGATGTCGGTGAGCGTCACCAGCGGCGCGTCGGGCGTGGCCCAGGCGATGGCGGCTCCCTGATCGCGCGCCACCACGACGTTCTGCGTGGTGAACCAGTCGCGGCAGGCGCCGGGCAGTTGATCCACGTTCGGACGCACCCAGGTATTCTGAATCTGTACGGCCAACACGGGCGGTTTCACGCCGAACGGATACGCAAAGTACACGGCTTCTTTGTCCCGCACGGCTTCCTTGCGCAAGCGGTTCACGATGTCGACGCGCTTCAGATCGTCGTACACCGTCACTTCAGTTTCGATTTCTGGTACCGTTCGGGCCTGTGCGCGAACCACGATACGCTTGCCGTTGTTCTCGATCAGGCTCGCTCTGTATGAGCTGCTGATGTCGAACTGCGGCGGCCTATAGTAAGCCTGCGCCTGCATCAGGCGCGATTTGTCGCCGCCGCTCACGTATACCAATTGATTCAACTTGTACGGCGCGCCGGTGTCGGCCAGTTCGCGGCCCAGTTCCTTGTCGAAGATACTCGCGATGGCGCCGGTCTGGTGGTCGAAGGTCACGCGATAGTAGCGCGATTCGATCTGCCAGGAATTCTGGTGGGGCCTCGGCGCGGGTGGCGGAGTTTCCGGGAGCCGTTCCACGCGGTAAGTGCGATACCCAAATCCCGGCACATCGCGCGCGAGGAAACGCTGCACGCGATAACCGCGGAGTTCACGCACCACTTCCACCGGAACCGCCGCGCCAGTGGAGGGATCGACCAGACGGCGATTCGAGTCGAGCTCGAACTCCACCATGCCGGTGCGCGTTTGCGGCTCCATATTGAACACGAACATGGTGGGCCCGTTGATCGAGATGTTCTGCACCAAACGGTTCAGCGAACGCGTCGCCAGGTCCGTCGCCGCCCAGTTGGCGCGCCAGGCGAAGCTACGTTTCACTTCCCACTGCGCGGTGACGAACTTGCGGTCCGGCTGCGAAACGCTGTTGTGCGCGCCCCAGGTATGCTCGTCGTAGAACAGCAGGTTCTTCCACGCATCGCGGAATTCATCCAGCGGATACAACTCCGACGGATGGAACGCGGTGGCCAGCGCCGCGGCGGTTTCGGCCTGCGGCAGCAGGATCTGCGATGCGCGATTCAGTGTGGTCTCCAGCGCTGTCGACGCCGCGCCATCTTCCCAATACGCGCCGCCGTCGCCGCGATACACCGGCAGCTTCTTCGCGAAGTTACGCGTGATGTAGTCGTGATAGTCGGCGTCGGTCGCCGGGGTGATCTTCGGATACGCGTAGGTGTCGTTCCACTTCTTGATGATGTCCACTTCGCCGTCCTTGATGGCGGCGTTGTCGGTGTACAACCCATAAATCAGCACGGCGTCCACGGCGTAATCCGGACGGCGGTAGCGCGCCAGAAACTGTGGCACGGTGCGCTCCAGACGGTCCATCGACGGCGAGTCACCCACCAAACGCCACATCTGCAAGTAAGAACGCGCAAACCACGTCACCACGCGCTTGCCGTCGATGCCTTCCCACCAGAACGGAGACTCTTCGTTCAAATTGCTGTTCTGCAGCAGCGCGCCGCGCGTCTGATTGCTGCCTAGCGCGAATCCCACCACGCCGTTTTCGGCCAGCATCGACGGTGTGAACCATGTGTGCGACGGTGTGTCGGTCAGGCAGGCGAACTTCATGGGCACGCCGTACCGCTTGGCGAGCGACTTGGTGTAGTAGAGCGAACGGTACATCTCCTCGCCCGTGCACATGCCGCTCATCAGGTTCAGATACATCGCGTTGATGCCCATGCGGTCGGCAGCCGCGGCACTCATCAGCGCCTGTCGCCGCGCGGCATCGCGCGAGTGCATGAAGTTGTCCACCAGCCAACTGGTTTCCAAGTTGAATTTGAAGAACGGATACTTGCTCATCAACTCGAGCGCGCGGTCGGTGTTGCGGTTGTCCAGTTCCTGCACATGCGGTTGCAAGTCCGTGTAGCCGATGTCGTTGTGGATCTTCAGGCCTGCGAAAACCTTCCAGCGCTTTTCGGGACGGAACTCGCCCTTGAACGTCTGTGGCGCGCCCTGGCCGCTCACCGCCAACTCGAACGGCGCCGGCGCATTCACGGCGGGAACCTCGACGCGCACCACGCGCTCGCCGAAGTCGAAGCCGCCGGCGTCGATCTTCGCATCTACCGCGGCCGCGCCCACTTTCAGGCTGACCTTGCCGGCCGCGAGCGGCTGTATGTGGTGCAGCACGACGTCGGTCACTTCCTTGAGTTGCTCGCCGGATTGTTTGAAGAAGATGGTCGGCAGGACCGTCGCGGAGAGGTCGGGCGCCGGCGTCGTACCGCGCTCCAGCCACAGCGCGTCGTAGTTCACAATGCCCGTGTCGCCAAGATACGAGAGCGCGATGACGTTGTTGCCCTGACGCAGCGCCGATGGCGGAATGGCCGCACGCACCGCGCCGCGCGTGAACGTGATGGTGTTGGCCTGGCGTTCATCCAGGTTCTCACCTGCCACCGGACGCAACCGGTAGCTGCCGCGTTTGCCGTTGACGTCGACAATCACGCTGCCCGGCGCCGCGCCCAGAAAGAAACAGTCGATGGCGAAGACCGGAGCCGGCGGCACTTGATCCAGCGCAAAACGGATCTGGTAGACGGCGGGGTTATTGTCGGCGGCGTCCTGCTTCTGCTTCCAGTCGCCGGGGGCGTTCTTCCCGACGTCGAAGACAAATGACGGCGCCGAGCCCGAACTGAATTCGTCGTTCGAGTTATCGGGCGTTCCAATGCGCCACACGATGTTCGGGTCATTGGATTGGGCGGCGGAGACGCTTCGCTTTGCGTCCGAAACCCGCAGATAAGCCGCGGCGAGCAGCGCCAGGGCGGCGCCGGCCAACATGCCACGCGTGATTGTCATGGGTCTATTCTAAACTGGACTTCGCACCAAGTTGTATCCTTCTTTCATGACCAGGTTCATCGATCTCACACATACACTCGTGGATGGTCAGCCTGGCTATCCGTCCGATCCGCAATTGCGCGTCCGCCGATTCCACACCATCGAATCGGCGGGCTACAACGTAGCCGAGGTCACGGCCTCGACGCACCAGGGCACGCACCTGGACGCGCCGCGCCATTTCTTCGATGACGGTGTGACGGTGGATGGTATTCCGCTCGAACGGTTTTGCGGCGAAGCGTCGCTGGTCGATCTGGCACCCGAAGGAGAACTCGCGCCGCAGAGCACCATCGGAGTCGAGATGCTCGCGCCGCACGCCGAAGCGTTCACACGCGGGGCGCGAGTCATCTGCCGCACCGGTTGGGACCACCTTTGGGGAACAAGTGATTTCTTCACGGCGCACCCCTCGTTTACGCTCGAAGCCGCGCGTTGGATCGCGGAACGGCGCATCGCGCTGCTAGGGCTGGACACGCCGTCACCAAGCGTGGACGACATGGAGATCCATCGCATCCTGCTCGGCCCGGAGGTGGGGATCGTGATCGTCGAGTCGCTAGCGAACCTGGATCAGTTGCCGCCCCGCTTCACGCTGATGTGTTTTCCGCTCAATCTGGCCGGTTGCGACGGTTCGCCCACTAGGGCCGTGGCCTGCTGCCCAGAGTGATACGATAATTCTCGCCACCATGAAAGTTCTACTAGCAGTCCTGTTTTTGTGTGGAGGTCTTCTTCCCGCGTTTTCCGAAACTATCGCCCGGTTTCAGTTCGCCAATTATTATCACCCTCACGCAGCCGGTTACCGTGTCGCTTCGCGTGTTTACGGCAGCCCGCGCTACCTCTGGGTGAGCCGGGTGCGCGAAATAGAAATCGAAGGAGAAAAGGACGCGCTTCTGAGCGGCGCCATTGTCGGCGAGAAAGGCGAATTTCGCGTCGGCCTGAATAACGGAGTCTACAGGCTCACGCTGACTTTCTCGCACAAGAGCCGCGCCTACGGGCCATTCACCATCTATGTGCAGGGCGCGCCCGTTGCAGCCGACGTACGTGTTCCACCCGGCGAGCCGAAACGCATGACGGTGGGCACCGAAGTGCGAGACGGCACACTCACCCTGCGTTTTGAAGCGGCAGCCAACGCGAGCTTCATCGTCAACGGTCTGGAAATTGACGGACCCAAGGGCGCCAAGCTCCAACGTCTGTTTGCCGAAGCTCCCATGGACGTGCTTCCGGATCGCGCCGACGTTCTCCGGCGCGGCACCGACGACCTCAAGGGCACCCTGAAGGCCTACTGCGAATGGCTGCTCTCCAAGCGTCTGGCAAACGGTTTTCTCGGTGATCAGGAAACTTACGCGACGCACGTCAACCACTACTGGTACACAACGGCTTACCCACTGCGCACGCTGCTAGCCGCCTATCATATCCTGGGCGATCGCCGTTATCTGGATGCCAGCATCGCCATTCTGGATCGACTGATCGAAGAGCAACTCCCCAACGGAGCGTTTCAGCAGGTCTATCGCGCCAAACCCACCATCCGACTCACCAACGACGAACTCAGGGAAATCTACACCAAGCGCTGGATGAACATGGCCGACGTCGGCTCCATCGCTACCGCGCTGGGTGTTGCGGCGCGCTATGTCGAAGAGCCGCGCCGCTCGGCTTACATTGGCGCGCTCCGCCGCTATTGCGAGGAATACGCCGAACAGTTCCAGAAATCCAACGGCGGTTTCACCAACGGCATCGAATCCGGAGTGACGCAGACCAACATCTACAGTGTTGCCACCGGCACCGAAGCCGCCGCGTTCGCCGCGCTCTACGCTTCCACGCGTAATCCCAAGCACTTGGAGGTGGCCGAGCGCGCCGCGCACTTCCTGCTGGATAATTGGGACCGCGGCGGTTTGCCCATCGGCTATCCGCATTCACCGGGCAAACCGGTGGTGCCCACAATCATGGAGCCGTATCAATACGCGGAAACCTACTACTTCCACGAAGGCATTCTTTTTGTCTTGGCGCACTCGAAGGACGCCAAGCTTCACGAGAAGGCCAAGCGTGTCTATGGCTGGGCTGTCACCGGATCGCACGGCATGCTGTCCACGATTGGCGACCGTTCCTGGTGGCCGCTCGAGGATGCCTGGGACAATTCGAAATCCGCCGCCTTGCCGTTGGTGCTGCTTCGCTACCGCACCATGGCGAAGAACTCCGACGTCGACAAGTTCCTCGCCGTCGCGCGGCTTTTTCTGTGTACGCCCGAATTCGCAAACATGATCGGCGTCATGGTGAACGATCCTGATGTGCCTTGGGGCGGCCACTCATTGCAGTCCTGGGCCGGCTTCTCGATTGCCGCCACCGGTTTTGCGGGCTTGAGCGTGGCCGAAATGATCCAACCGGGTCTGATTTATCTGGCGCCTTGAAAGATCCGCGGGCGGCGGGTAAAGTGAATTCATGTCCAACATCTCTTTGGTCAAGCAAGCTCTCGACTCAGGCGAGGGCATAGTGCGTCTGGCGCCCTGCTGGGTGCCGCGTTCGTTTCTGATGCCCGGAGGGCGCTTGAAACTGGACCCGCGCGATCTGTACGCCCTCGGCGCGCATCGCGGCGGTATCGATGAGCGCTGGTTCAGTTCCACCACCAAGGCCGATAACGGCCCCGGCACGCCGGAAGATGAAGGGTTGAGCTACATCGCCATCGACGGCAAGAAGGTGCTGCTCAAGGAAGCTATCGATGAAGTGGGCGATGCGTTCCTCGGCGCCGACGTCATGAAGAAGTACGGCGGCTGGTGCCTGTTGTGCAAGTTCTTCGACAACCTGGGCCCTATCCCGCACCACATGCACCAGATGGAAGAGCACGCCAAGAACGTGGGCCGCAAGGGCAAGCCTGAAGCCTACTACTTCCCGCGCCAGTACAACGTCAAGGAAAACAACTTCCCGTACACCTTCATGGGCCTTGAGCCGGGCACGACCAAGGACGATGTGCGCAAATGCCTGGAGCGCTGGAACGAGGGCGACAACGGACTGCTCTATCACAGCAAGGCCTATAAGCTACAGCCCGGCACCGGCTGGCAGATCGACGCCGGCGTGCTGCACGCGCCGGGTTCGCTGGTGACCTACGAACCGCAGGTCAACTCGGACGTGTTCGGCATGTTCCAGTCGCTGGTTGAGGGCCGCGTGGTGCCGTGGGATCTGCTGGTCAAGGACGTGCCGCCCGAAAAGCACCACGACCTGGACTACATCATCAGCATGCTGGATTGGGAATCGAACGTCGATCCGGAATTCGCCAAGAATCGCCTGTTCCACCCGATTCCGGTGAAGCCCGAAGCCGAGATGAACGCCGCCGGCTACTCCGAACAGTGGATCGCGCGTTCCACGCCGTTCTACACAGCCAAGGAACTCACCGTGCTCCCCGGCCGCACCGTCGTGATCAAGGACGCCGCCGCTTACGGCTTGATCCTCACGCAGGGTTACGGCATGTTGGGCAAGTACGAAGTGGAGACGCCCGACCTGATCCGCTTCGGCCAGATGACCAAGGACGAGTTGTTCGTGAGTGCCGCCGCCGCGCAAGCCGGTGTGACAATCACCAACAAGAGCGACAAGGAAGATCTGGTGATGTTGAAGCACTTCGGCCCGGGCAATCCCGACGCGGCCAAGTTCGTCCACCCCAAGTATCTGAACTAACCGCTTCCGCAAACGCGTGCCCCTTTTCTGCCTCGGTGGGAAAGGGGCATTTTTT
>CAZDIZ010000155.1:0-14090 GCA_964505625.1 uncultured Solibacteraceae bacterium
CCCGGCGTGTGCGGACCGCTCAGCGTCAATCGCGGCTTTTCGCGCGTGAGCTCGCCAATGCGTCGCGCGCCGTCATACAACACCACCGACTTCCAGTCGTGATCGCCGAATTGCGTGCATTCGAATTCCACTTGTTCACTGGCGCGATAAGTTGGCGCGTGTCCTGCTCTGGTCAGTTGCAGCGGGTTCGAGTAAGTAGCCAGACCGCGATAGATGTAAGCGATGTCTTCATCCGGCAGCCAACTCATGCGGCTGGTGTCGCCTGTGAATCCCGAAGCCGGAAGGATTCGCGTGATGCCTTGTTTCCAGGTGGAATTGTCGGCGAGCCACGCGCGGCGCTGATCCATGGGGCGGAGTGCGACGGCCGCTTGCCCTTTGGAGGTGCTTTCCGGTAGACGCTGTTCCAGAATGTGCTGGAACGCGGGCAGGAATAGCGTCAGCGTATTGCCGCGGTTGTGCGCCGCTTTCTCTTCCACCACCAGCGACCAGTTTGCGCCCAGCGGGCGGTTCAGATCGAACAAGCGCCGTATCGCCGTGACGCGCCGCTCCAGGTCCAACTCTCCAGCCGAAAGCACGCCCGGGGTTGCCAGCGCCTGCTTGGCGAGCCCCGTGTAGCTTTCGTAGAAGCCGCCGCGCCAGACGCTGAAAGCGACCACGCGCTCAGGCATCCAGGCGTTGAACTCGTAAGCCATCTGCCCGCCGTTGGAATGCCCACTGAAAACGATGGGTGCGTGTTCGAGTTCCGGATGCGCGGCGTCGCGCGCGAAGGTCTTCAACGTGTCCAGCAGCATTTGTCCTTCGCTCTGCCGCATTGCGGAACCGAACTGGCTGGTGCCCAGCAGCGCCAGACGATTCGCCGCCGCAAAAGCCAGCATGTGATCTTCGAGAACGGTGTCGCGATCGTCGCCGCCAGCGCCGTTGCCGTAGATCATCACGGCGCGTATTGGCTGCGCGAGATCCGGCAACCACAGCCGCAGTGCGTGGTGGCCATCGTTATACTCCTGTCCGAAAACCAGCGCCGTGCGAACCGCGCCTGCCAGAGGCTTGCCCGCGTAACTGCCGGTGTAGGTTCCCGTTCCAGTGGTGCCTTCGACGGCGGAGGTTAGTGTTACTTCGCCGGTGTCTGCGGCGTTCGTGCCGCGTTCGGTGACCTGAAACTTGAGGTTGGCCTGCAGCTTTCCATTTACGAAAGTGGCAGATGTGCACGAAGCGCCGGCGCGAGCGTCTCTGACGCTGGCTGCCTCCAGGCGTGGCTTACCGTCGGCCCAATCGGAGAACGTGAAAACCAGTGCGCGTGCAACGGCGGGCGGCTGAGTCGTGGTGGGCCAGGGCATAACCTCGCGCAAAACCACGACGAGACGAGCGCTCGATGGAACGGCCGCGAATGTGACAAGACCATACAGCAGGCAACACGCGAACCGGGCAATTTGCATCCCATTATCCTGCCACAGCTCACGGAGCTTGTGCCGGACTCGCCGCGGCCTTCTCCATATCGGCGATCACTCGCGTGAGCCCTTCGGTTCCGCCGATGAAAGGATACATGCTCGTGCGGCGTCCTTCGGGATTCACCAGCACATTGCTTGGAAGTCCCGCGTAAGGGAACAGCTTGTCGGCAAGTTCGGCGGAGCGGATGACCGGAAATGTGTAGCCTTTCTCCTTTATGTAGGAGGCCACTGTGGCGGATTCTTCGTCCACGCTCAGCGTCAGTATCTGGAAGTTCTCACGCTCCTTCAATCGGCCATGTAGTGCCTGCAACTCGACGTGCTCGCCGCGGCATGGGCCGCACCAAGTGGCCCAAAAGTTAATGAATGTGACCTTGCCCCTCAGGTCCTTCAACTGCCAAGTGCGCCCGGCGAGGTCCTTCGCCGAGAAGTCCGGCAGCGCCTCGACGAACCTCAGCGCGGGCTGTCGCCGCACCGCTTCCGTTTCCTTGGCGCCGGATGCCGCCCAGTCCAGCCATTTCTGCTCGCTTCCACCGTGCGCGAGATAGTATTTCCTGATAAGGGTCACCGCCGGATCACCCGATTGCGCCAGAGCCGATCGAGGCCTTCCAGCCAGCGATTCCTTGTATAACTCCAACGCGTCTTTAACGCGGCTTTCTGTTTCGGCGATCTTGCCCAGCCGCCGCAGCCACTGAGCGCGCGCGAACCGCGCTCGCCGATCGCGCACCTCCGGCGAATCCGAATCGCTCTTCGCCGCTTCGATTCGCTTCAGTTCCTGTTCAATCAGACCGCGAGCCTCTTCGAGACGGTTGGCCGCCAGGAAATAGTCTGCGCGGATTTCTTGCGTCCGCGCCGTCGTAAAATCGCGGTTGTTCTCTCTCGGCCGTTGGCGATACTCGGCTGGAATGAGATCATCGCTCAATCGGTACTTCTCTTGCCGCTCCATCGCCTGAAGTCCCTGGTCGAGCAGGCGCGGTACCTGGTCGAGCCGAGTGTTCGATCGCACGTAAACTTCGGCCACCAGGGTTTGTATGGGCGGCATGGAGTAATTCAAGTCGGGAGAGTGTTGGTTGCAGCGAAGCATCTGGTCGGCTGCCGCCCATGTCTCCTCGGTACTTGGCTCGACAAAGCCGGGCATGCGCATGGTGACGCGAAACCACCGTTGTTGGGCCAATCCGCAATTGGCCGGCCACTGCTTGAGCAATTCGACGACGGAGGCGGCACGCTTCTCGTGATAGGCCACCTGCTGGGCGGCGGTGGCGTCGCGCGGTGGCGTGGGATTCTCACGCGACCACTTTGCCTGCAATATCGCGAGCATCATGTCCGATTTCGGCGCATGCTTGGCCACGGAGTCTTCGAACGTTGTCAACACGCTGGGATCGCGAAGCATCTCGGATGCGTGCCGGTGCGCCCAATATAGGTCGGCTGTCATCCGGCCCCGCGCTTCGCCGATTCGTTTTAGGTCCGCTCGAATCCTTGCGTGCAGGGCCTCTTCATCCACGCCCGCCCGCTTCTCAAGCGCCCAGAGTTGCGGCCAATACCGTGTGTCAAGAGTTGTGTCACGATGGACGAGTGCGCGACGGAATTGCGCGGCGCTCGCCTTCAGAAGCTCGGCATCCTGAACCGGCGCGAAGTGCTCGTAGATCTCGATGGAGGAGGAACAGACGGCCAGGAATGCCTTGACGTGGGACTCCACCTCCTTCGTGTCGCGTCGCCCCGGCAATTGGTTCCACTCGATCATGTCGGCGTGAGGCCAGACAAAACGCGGGTACTTGGCCATCAGTTCCTCGAACGTAGCCTTGGATCGCGCGGGATCCACGAGCATGAGCAATCGCGCCTCCAGGTAGCGCGACAACGGGTTCGCCGGGCGGCTGCGATACATCGCAAAGGCGGCGTCGTATTCCCCGGCCATGTGTCTGAACTGCCGGAAGGAATCCTGGTATTGGCGTTGGACGAAGAAGTCATCGGGATGCTCCCGCGCCAGCGCACGCCACGGCCCCACCCGAGCTTCGAAAGGAATACTACGGTCATGGACCGAGGGCAGGGCTTCGAAGGACTTCAGTGTTTCGGAGCTCGGCTCACAGGGAACGGACCAATCCTGCGCATTCAAGGAACCCGCAAGTAACAGGACGACTAAGTGGAGCATGGCGCAATCCTCCTGTGAGGATTCTACACCCCGGCGGGAGTCGCAGCACTTACTAACTTGCCGAGCTATCGTATTTCATGATGAGCACCGTGGACACCAGCACGATACCGGCTCCTACCAGCGCCGCGGCGCTCAGGCGTTCTCCTACCATCACCGCCGCCAGGATCACTCCGAACACCGGCACCATGTAGAGTGCCATCGATGCGATGGTCACATCCAGATGTTCGAGAGCGTGGAAGAACAGCAGCATCGACGCACCGTACATGCAGATGACCAGGAACGCGAACGCCAGCCACGCCCGCCAGTCGAAATGGGCGAACGCATTCAGGTGGAACGGTTCGACCCACACGAGCAACGGCAGCGTGGCCGCGCTCGCGGTGATGTAGCTGAAGATCAGGATTTCGATTTCCTGGAAGCGCTTCATTAGCCCCTTGCAATAGACGTTGTAAAACGACGAGCCCAGGCAGCCGCCCAGGATGAGCGCGTTGCCGGTGAGATACTTCATCTCGCCGAACGCGCTTTGGCGGAAATCCTGAATCGACAACAGCGCTACGCCGGCAAGCCCGATGACGAAGCACAGGATGCGTAGCGCCGTCAGCTTCTCCTTCAACATGATGCTCGCCAGCACTGCGCTCAGGATGGGAATAAACAGATTCAGGATGGCGCCGTTGGAGGCCAGCGATTTCAAGATGCCCCAGGTCATGCCGAGCTGCGCCAGTACCTGTCCTCCGATGCCCGCCAGCACGAATTTGCCCCAATCATGCAATGTGGGCCGTTCCGCCGACTTGTTTTGACGGCGTTTGTGAACGAGCAGCGGGACAAACAGAAGCGTGGTGATGTAGAACGGCACGAAGGTGATGGCGATGGGGCCCATGTGCGGTTCCAGGAATTTCACCGCGGTCCCCTGTGCGGACCACATCAGCGCGGCGAGCGCCAGCAGCGTGAAGTACCACCAGAAACCTGCCTTGGCTGGTGCGCTCATTGCGCGGGCTCCAGGACGTGCACTCCAAACCGGTCCGCGCCCATCGAACTTCCTTCGAACACGTAGGGCGCAAACCCGCGACGTTCGCCGAAGCGCTCCACCACACGTTGGAACGACTGGCGGGCATCGGCGCGTCCCAGTACGGCTACCGTGCCGCCCGCACCGCCACCGGTGATCTTCGCGCCGTAGAGTCCATTCGCCGCGCCCTCAGCGCGCACTAGTTCCACTAGCAGATCGCAAGCCTTCGATCCCAGTCCGCATTCCGCGTAGGACCAATGCGACTGATACATCAGATCACCCATCAGACGAAACGCGGCTTCGGACTCTTCGATGGATGCTCCCCGCGCCAACTCAGCGAACGTTTGAATGCGCGCGTTCTCCTCGATGGCGTATCGCGTGCAGTTGCGAATTCGATAGACCACACCTTCGCGTACCTGCGTGAATGGGTCGATATGGCTTTCGGCCTGGCCCAAAAACTCGGGGCCCATCATGATTTCAGGCAGACGCCACTCGAATTTCTCGCGATACTCCGAAGGCGCCATGTTCGAGAGATACCCGTTCCAACGCGGTTCTACGTAGCGGGGGATCGTGCCGGATTCATCGAACGTGACGTCGAGTCCTTCCCACTTGGTGATGAGTTTGTAGCCCATGAACGCGGCGGCGCGCGCGGCTTCGTATTCGATGCCGGAGACTTCATGGCTCGATCCGGAATCCACTGCCCAACAGGCGAGTGCCGGCGGCAGCTTCACCATGGTCAGCACGCGGCACGGCTGGCAGACCAACGGCAGCACGTAGCCTTCATCGCCCATCACGGCGGTGGCCTGGTCCATGATGCCGCAAGCCGATTCGGCGATGACGTTCTCCACCCACTGGCAGGCTTCGGCCAACTCGATGCCGCCGAGCGCGATGCCGTATGCCGCGGCGGCGCTCTTCATGACCGCCACTTCCACCGCCGCCGAACTGCTGACGCCTTTGTTGAGCGGCACGTTCGATTCGATGTAGACGCTGGCGCCGCTGGTGACGATTTCGGGATAGCGGCACTTCAGCAGGTAGAACACGCCCAGCACGTAGGCGGTCCAACGTAGCTCCGGTTTCTGATTAACCAGCGCGCGCACCTGCGCGTCGCTTGAGAGATCGGCGAGTTCGAACGAGACCTCCTGCTGCCAACCGCGCTCCTTCATTTGCGGATTCGCGAGCACGATGCGCGTGTCCGCGCGGCGCTGCGCGGCGGCCCAGGTCGCTTCGCGTATGGTGGATTCGAACACCATGCCGCCGGTGTAATCCACGTTGCCGCCCATCAGGTCCAGGCGCCCCGGGCTCCGCGCGATGTAGATGGGCAGGCCGGGAGAAAAAAGTGCACCCTCGGCGCGGCGCGAGACGACAGCCCGCTCGAAATCGGTCATGAATCCTCCGCTCATCTGAAAAACCGGGGACAGACTGCTCTGCCCCCGGTTTTTCAGCAGCCTCTTCCTAGCGCGCGGATGCTGTCGGCGACGTATTCGACCGTCTCGTCCGTCATCCTCGGATGGATGGGCAGGCTGACGTACTTCTGGCTCAGCGCTTCCGCCACCGGACACTCGCCTTCGCCGTGCCCCATGCTCCGATAGATGCTGGTCAAGTGAATCGGCATGTAGTGCGACCAGACCTTGATTCCGCGCCCTGTAAACATCTCCCACATGAAGTCTTCCTTGTTCAGGGGAAAACTCTTTTCTACCATGACGCAATAGACGTGGAAGACGTGCTTCACCTCGGGTGAGACGTAGGGAAGCGTGAGACCTTCGATTCCGGCGAGCAATTCGTTGTATCGCGCGGCGATTCCCATGCGCCTGGCGTTGAAGCCGTCCAGCTTGCCCAGTTGCACCAGGCCCACGGCTGCCTGCGCATCGGTCATACGGAAGTTGTAGCCGACTCCGTCGAAATCCAGATACCAGTACCGCTTGCCCATGGGCAGCTTCTCTTCGTCCATCGCCAGATACTTGCCCTTGGGATCGTACGTGCGGCAGCACAATGAGCGGTAGCCGAGCATCCGCTCGTAGAGCGCTTGGTCGCTCGTGACAGCCATGCCGCCTTCGCCGAGCGTGGTCATGTTCTTCTGCTGATGGAAGCTGAACACACCGATGTGGCCGAGCGAGCCGGCGCGGCGGCCCTTGTATTCTGCGCCGGCGGCGTGCGCGCAGTCTTCCACCACGGTGATGCCGCGCGGACGTGCAAGCTCCATGAGCGCGTCCATGTCGCAGCACTGCCCGTAGAGATGTACCGGGAGAATCGCTTTCGTGCGCGGCGTAATGGCCTTGGCCACCGCGGCAGGGTCCAGGTTCAAGGTGCGCTCGTCGACGTCGGCGAAAACCAGCTTGGCGCCGCGCGAGGCCGCCGCGTTGGCGGTTGAGATCCAACTGATAGGCGTGGTGATGACTTCGTCGCCGGGTCCGACGCCGGCCGCGATCATGGCCAACTCCAGGCCCGCGGTCGCCGACGTGAGTGCCAGTCCATATTCGACGCCGCAGTATGCGGCGAAGGCATCCTCGAATTGTTTGACGCGCGGACCGCAACTGGGCGCGTTGGCCTTCAGCACTTCCATCAGTGCCGCGGCTTCCTCGGCTCCATACATTGAACCGTGTCCGTATTCGAGTTCGTGGAGCGCCTTAGGTAAGGACATACAAAGACCTTTCGATAACTTCGTCGAGCGATGGCAGTGGTTGGGAAATGTAGCTCCGCAATCGGTCGCAAAGCAGGAATTGATCCAGCCCGCGCGGCGCGCGGCCGGGTATAAGTTCGGTAAGAGGTGAAACCAGCGCACGCGAGTAACCCATGCGCTCGGCGTAGTTCGCCACCAGATCGAAACGCGAGATCGAATCGGTGGCTCCAGCGTGGAAGATGCCCTGCGCATCGGGCCGCGCGGCGAGATCCACGAACACGCGGCACAGCGTCGTGACATCAATCGGATTACGTATTTCGTAACTCGGGGCCACCACGACCTTGCCGGCCGCGAAATTCGTTTCGAGTTTGTCGAGCATGGCATTGGTGCCGGGGCGCATGCCGCGTCCCACCACAAGCGCCAGACGCACGATGGCGGCGCCGGCAAAGAAACCCGCCACCGTTTGTTCGGCGGCGGCCTTGGTGCGACCGTACACGCCTACCGGCGTCGGCGTATCCGTTTCGCGATAGCCGTGGCGTGTGCCATCGAATACAGCTCCGGTAGACGTGAAGATCAGGCGCGCGCCCGTGCGCGCGCATTCTCGAGCCACGTTCTCGGCGCCGCGGACGTTCACGGCTTCGGCCAGCGCGGGTTCGGCTTCGCAGCGGTCAATGTCGGCCAGGGCCGCCAGGTGCACCACCACTTGAGGACGTACACGCTCGAACGCCGCCGCGACGCTTGCCGGATCCGTGACGTCGATCGCTACATCACTGTCCGATGCCGCGCACAGGCATCCACCGAAAACGTTCCAGCGTTCGGCGGCATGCACCGTCAGATGCTCGCCGATGAACCCCTGCGCGCCGATGATGAACAGCCGCGGGCGTGGATCCATCAGCGTCCCCACTCCGGCACGGCGCGCATGGCGTCGATCAGGCAATGTATGCGGTCGGTGTGCGCATCTTCCTGCCAACCGCCGCGCGTCTTGTGAGTGATGGATTGCCGCGGGCAGCCGTCGTCTTCCACCGCGTACATGCCGATGGTCAGCGCTTGCCAGGCAGCCAGTCTGTATTCATCCGATCCTGTGGCGCCCGTATACATCGCCAGCACGCCGCCCCAGTTGGCCAGAATGCCGCCCCAGGGATTCTTGTCGTAATCCTGTTCGCCGCAGACCGCCACGCCGTAGTGCACCGAAACGAAGCGCTTATTGACGAACTCGATCAGCGCCTTGGCGTGGTCACGCCAGTGCGGGTCGAGCGCGTCCTTCTTTTCGAGCAGATAGCGCGCCAGGTTCAGCGGCGCCCAGGCGTTGCGGTTGTCCAGTTTTTCGTAGTCCTCGAAGAACTGCACCCACAGCACCGCTTGCTTGGACAAGTCCGGAATTTGCACGTCGCGAATCCAGGTCCAGAGCTTTTCGCGCGGGGCGGAGAACTCGGTGTCGCCGTGCGCGATGAGCACGTCGAACAAACGAAGAATGGAGGACTGGTTCGCGCCGATGGGTCCGCGCCCTTCTCCGGTGCGATAGTCGACGCGGAACGGCCAAGGGGAATTCTGCGCGTCGCCGTCGCGCATGTCGGCGGCGAGCACGCGCGCTGTGTGCCGCGCAAGCGTCAGATAACGCGCGTCTTTGGTCTCGTCGTAAAGTTGTACTAAAGCGTACGCCGCGATGGCGGCCTTGTCCGGTTGAACTTCATAGGGCCGGTCGGCCTGCGAGCCGCAGTCGGGCGGTTGCGGAAACTTGCCGCGCAGTCCGGTGGAGCGCGGGAAGCGCGGATACTTGCCGGTGTCGGGGGTGAGATTTTCTTTCACCAAGTAGTCGCCCATGTAGCGGGCGAACTTGAGAACGTTCGCGTTCTTCCGGCCGCTCCATTCGTAATATTTCAGATAACTGATGATGCCCATGCCGTTCTGCATGGCTGGAATGAAATCCGGACGGCGCTCCACGGGCTTGTAGTCGCCATCCATGAAAGTCATCCAAATAAAACGAGGGTAACCGTTTTCAATGGGACAATTCAGATACCAGCGCATCTCGCGGTCGATCACGTCGCGCCAGCTCGCCCACGGTTGAAGCACGCCGCAGGTATCACGAACCGCTGTGTGCGCGGCGATGGTTTCCGAATGTGCGGGCAATACGGCCAGCGAAATGAGAACAATCCAGAGCCCGGCTCGCATGTGAAAACCTCACGAGAAAGAAGTTAGATCCAAGCAAACCAGACTATCACATCCCGGCACCCGTTACGCACTAAACTAGACAGTGACGCACATGTCCAGCAGGTTGCCGAAAAACCAGGGACAGACCACTCTGCCCCCGATGGGGAACGCTGAGAACGTGGGGCTTCCCGCGCGGGGCAGAGCAGTCTGTCCCGTTTTTCCGCAACCTGCTGGATTTCGCGTCTTCGTTGTAGCTGTGATTCTGCTGTTGCCAGCGGCCGCCCTGGTTTGGCTGGTGCGCGACATGCCGTATTTCGGCCTGCCTTACGACGACGGTATGTATTTTTCGTCGGCGAAAGCGCTCGCGGAAAACGGCACCTACCGGTTACCGTATTTGCCCGTTCCGACGCCTGACACCAATCATCCGCCGCTCTATTCGGCGTACCTTTCTTTGGTCTGGCTGCTGGACCCGGTGTTTCCGCGCAATCTGAGTGTGGCGATTTGGTTTGCCTGGCTACCGCTGCCGTTGCTGGTTTGGGTCTCGAGCGCATTCTGGCGTGAGCACGCATTCAGCACGACGGAGCGCCTGGTGTTGCTGGCCGCTGTCGCCGTGAACTTCGCGGTGTTGTTAGCCAGCGTCACGCTGATGTCGGACCTTCTATTCACAGTGCTGCTGCTGGCTGGGGTGTTGGCGCTACGCAAGACCGGCTTGATGGGAGCGGCGATGGCCGGGTTGTGTCTAGGTGCGGCGGCACTGACGCGCACTGCGGTGCTGCCGTTTGCGGCCGCCGCGGTCATCTACTGTGCGTTGCGCCGGGAGTGGTGGCGCGCCGTGGTGCTCTGTGCCGTCTTCGCGCCGTTTCCCGCCGCGTGGGCGTGGTGGGCGGCCCGGCAACCGCCTATTCCGGGAGAGGCCGTGTACGCGTTGCAGTGGCCGCCGGTGGCCGTGTTGCAGCAACTGTGGTACACGCTGGCTTCGACGGGGAATCTGGTGATGCCGGGTTCGGCGAACTGGTTCCGCGGCGTCACTGCGCCCGTGTTTGGTGTGGCGGCGTTGGCGGGTGCATGGCGTCTGGTGGGAGCCAAACGCGGCATTCGCGACTGGCCGGTTCTGCATCTGGCAGCGGTGCCGTATCTGATGCTGCTGGTGTTGTGGCGCTGGGCGCCGAGTCCGGCCAATCCGCGTTGGTTGTTGCCGCTCTATCCTCTCCTGCTGGCCGGTTTCTACGTCGAGGCGCGGCACTTCGTGCGGATGGTTCTGGATCACTACCGCCGCAAGCGCGGCGCCGAGCGCGTATTGGCGGCGACGTTCGCCGGGCTCGCGGCAGTGGCGGGCGTGGCGTTCGTATATGGGAACGTCACCGGCTACAACATTCTGCTGCGCAGTTTCAGTGAGGAGCGCCGCGCACTCGCGAGCGAGAGAGCTGCGTACGACTGGATGCGATCGAACCTCCCAGCCGGCAGCGTCGTATTGACGCGCAATGCCGCCGCACTGTACCTGCACACCGGTTTGCGCGCCGTTGTGCTACCAAGCGACTTCGCGTTGCTGGGCAATACGCCGCCCGCGGGCGGCAACATGGTTCGCGACTGGCTGGCGCGTATGCGAAGCGCCGGTGCGCGGTATCTGTATCTGCCCGCGTCCACGTTCGATCAGAGCGGCACCATTGGCGCCCTGGCGGAAACCTTCGAGCGCGGTGCCGGATTGCGGCGCGTGTACCAAAGTAATGCGGCTGTAGTGCTCGAACGGCTCGGGGAGGAACCTTAGGAAATTTTGCTTGCGGGCCGCGCCGGGGATGCGTCATAGTGGAGAAGAGCGGTTCACGAATGTAGAGCGCACACGAGACGGTCCCATATCGATCAACGCCCGTGGCGCGCTCGCTCTATTTTATGGAAACGGACGTTTTTCGATGCCTGAGAACACACTGTTCCTCACCGAACTTCTCGGGCTCAAAGTGTATGATCTCAAGCGCCGCCGTATTGGCCGCGTAAGAGACGCCGCTCTGGTTCCCCTGGTCGACCCCGTCCGTGTAGACCGTTTCTTGGTCGGCGGCGGTTGGGCCTGGCTCACTGTCCGTCACGATCAAGTAGCTTCCATCTCGCTCGACGGCATTTACCTGCGCGACGAGAACCTCACCCCCCACCACGCCGACGAGTACATGCTGCGCATGATACGCGATCTGCTGGACCAGCAGGTCATCGATGCGCAAGGGCGCAAGGTGGTGCGTGTCACCGACGTCACCTTCGAAGTCCGCCGCGAGAACGATCACGATGTGTTGTGGGTGGCGGAGGTGGACATCGGCGTGCGGAGCATCTTTCGGCGCCTGGTGCAGGGTGTGCTGCCGCCGCGCTGGATACGCAAGCTGCAGGTGGCCATCCCGCCGAATTCCATTCGCTGGGAGTTCTGCAACATCGTCGAACCGGATCCGCAGCGGCGCCTGCGCTTGAACATCACGCACCAGGCGCTGGAGAACATGCATCCGGCCGATTTGGCCGACATCGTCGAAGAACTGAGTCCCGAGGACCGCGAGGCGATCTTCGAAACCATCGCCAGCGACGCCGCGGCCGAAGCCCTGTCGGAAGTTGAGCCGGATATCCAGGCCAGTATTCTCGAATCACTGGAAACCGACAAAGCCGCCGACATCGTCGAAGAAATGTCGCCGGACGAAGCCGCCGACGTGCTGGCCGAACTGGAGGAAGAGAAGTCGGCCGAGATTCTGGAAGAGATGGAAGCCGAGCCGAAGACCGAGGTCAGCGAACTGCTCGAATACGACGAAGAATCCGCCGGCGGCATGATGAACACCGAGTACGTGGCGCTGCATGCCAACGCCACGGTGAAGGACGCCGTGGCCGCGCTCAAAGGGCACGAGGAGTTGCTGGAAAGCCTCAACACGCTGCTTCTTGTAGACCCGGATGAGCGTCTGACGGGTGCCGTTCCGCTGGCGCGCTTGTTCGTGGCCGCTTCCGACACACGTCTGCGCGATTTATCGGTGGAGCGGTTGTTGCACGTGCGCGTCGACGAGAAGCAGAAGCGCGTGACCGAGTTGTTCGACAAATACAACTTGCTTACGCTTCCGGTCCTGGACCAGGAAGACAAACTGGCCGGTGTGATCACGGCCGACGACATCATCTCCGTATTGAGGCAGAAGTGACGGGTTTCCACCATGGGCGGCGCGATCGATGCTGAAGAGGCTTCGCTACCACATTCTGGTCTTCTTCTCGGTGATCGGGCCGGGGTTCATCACCGCCATGGTAGACAACGACGCCGGCGGTATCTACACCTATTCGCAAGCCGGCGCTAAGTACGGCTATCTGCCGCTGTGGACGCTACTGCCGATTACCATCCTGCTGATTGTGACGCAGGAAATGTGTTCGCGCATGGGCGCGGTGTCCGGCAAGGGACTGTCCGATCTCATACGCGAGGAATTCGGCCTGCGCACGACGTTTCTCATCCTGGCCGCGCTGGTACTTACCAACTTCACCAACGTGGTGGCGAACTTCGCTGGTATTGCGAGTTCACTCGAACTGTTCCATGTGAGCCGCTATGTTTCCGTCCCCATCGCGGCCGTGGTGGTGTGGTTGTTTGTCGTCAAAGGCACGTATCAGAGCGTCGAGCGCGTATTCCTGTTCGCCTGCCTTTTGTATGTTTGTTACATCATCAGCGGCGTGCTGGTGAAGCCGGATTGGAAAGAGGCGGCCATTTATAGCGTGCGGCCCGTGCTGATGCTCGATCCGGGTTACATCACGATCATTATCGGCATGGTGGGCACGTCCATCGCGCCGTGGATGCAATTCTACTTGCAGGCGGCGGTGGTGGAGAAGGGAATTACGGCCAAGGAGTACGCCGAGAGCCGCATCGAAGTGATCGTGGGCTGCATCGCCATGTCGGTGATTGCGTTCTTCATCATCGTGGCGTGCGCGGGTACCATCTGGAAAGTTTCGCCGCGTGACATTGAAGACGCCACCGACGCCGCCTTGGGCCTGCGGCCGTTCGGACACTACGCGTACCTGCTATTCTGCGCCGGGCTGTTCAACGCGTCGCTATTCGCTGCTTGCATACAGCCACTGTCAACGGCCTACACGGTATGTGAAGGATTAGGTTTCGAGAGCGGAGTGAACCGCCGCTTCGGCGAAGCGCCCATTTTCTACTGGTTGTTCACGCTGCTGGTTGGCCTGGGCGCGGCCGTGGTACTGCTGCCGCAATTGCCGCTGGTGAAAGTGATTCTGTTTTCGCAGGTCATCAACGGCGTGCTGCTACCGTTCGTGCTGATCTTCATGATCCTCCTGGTGAACAAGGAAGGCATCATGAAGGAGTGGCGAAACTCGCGCACCTACAACCTGATCGCCTGGATCTCGGTGGTAGTCCTGATCGGCCTAACCCTAGCGCTAGTAGGAATCACCCTACGCGACTTAGTCGCGCGCTAAAACCAAAGAATCGGTTTTTTAGGCGTGGGTGTTGTTGGATGTCTTTGACACCAGGGCGGCGGAGGCTAGCCAGAGCAGCAGGCCGCAGGCGGTTGTGACGATTATGCTGACTCCGAGGGTTGGCGTTCCTTCGGGTGCGGTTCCATCCAGCAGCCAGCGCAGCGGCGCCAGCGCGTAAGTGAGCGGGTTGACCAGCATCACCGCTCGAATCCAGGCGTGCGCGCTCGCCGCCGGGAACAGTGCTCCGCTCACCATCCACAGCGGAAACAGCAGTAGGTTCACTAGCGCGTGATAGCCTTGCGTCGATTCCATGCG
>CAZDIZ010000156.1:0-13995 GCA_964505625.1 uncultured Solibacteraceae bacterium
GCATCGTCCAGAGCCGCGCGCGCCTGCGCCACTTCCTGTGTGCGCGAACCGGCCAGCAGTTCGTCTAGGTGTGCCTGAGCCTGCCGCACTTCCGCCTGACGCAGTGAGATGTCAGCGGCGAGCGTTTCTTTCTGCAGCGCGATGGCGGTCATCAATTGCCGGTAGCCGCTGTCAGCGGCTGCGGCGCCAGCCTGATCGCGCGCGTGCTGCTTGCGAATCTGATCCGAATCCAGGCGCGCGACGAGCATGCCGCGCTTGACGTTTGCGCCTTCGTCGACCAGCAACTCGATGAGCTTGCCGGGGACCTTGAATGACATGGCCACTTCGGTCAGTTCGATGTTGCCGCTGACAACGATCTTTGAATTGTCCGAACGGTGCAGCCACTTGTAGACCTGCCAGGCGCCCAGCGCCACCACAACCACGATCACAACGGGAATGATTCTCTTCTTCATGAGTGCTGACTCCTTCTCTACTGGAGCGCGCGGCGCGTCGAGCCCATGGCCGCGTTCAGATCCAGCCACGACAGGTTGTAGTTGACCAGCGCCACAATCCGGCTGTCACGCGCGCGTTCCAGGCGCGTCTGCGCGTCGGTGACTTCGATGCTATTTGTGACACCGGCTTCGTAACGCCGCCGTGCCTGCGCCAGTTCCTGTTCAGCCAACTGGAGACCTTCTTCGGCCACCTTCACCTGCTGGTCCGCCGAACGCAGATTCTCCTCAGCCAGCCGCAGTTCAAGCTCGATCTGCTGCTTCAGGTCGCGCGTGCGAACCTGTTCGGCCCGATAGACGGAATGTGCTTCGGCGCGCCGCGCGTCGCGACGCCCACCATCGAAAATCGACAGCCTCGCCTGCACGCCGATGGTGCGCGTAGGAAGCGAGTCGTTGATGCTCTTGCCGCTCGAACCGTAGTCGCCAAACGCGCTGACGGTGGGCAACCGCTCGAACTTCACGGCGCCGTAGTTGAGCTTGGTGTTCTCTTCCTTAAGTTGCTGCGCTTTCCACTCCGGGCGTTGCGCGAGCGCCGCTTCAATACCCTTCTCGATTGCCGGCAGTTCCACCGGACGGTAGCTCAAACGGTCAGCGAGGTCCAGGCGCGTGGAGAGAGCCAGGCCGATGGTCTTGAGCAACTTCAGATGCGCCTGCACTCGCCCGCTTTCGGCCACCACCAACTTCTGTTTTTCGTTGGCCAATTGCACGCGCGCACGGGTCACTTCAATGCCCGTCCCGGTGCCGGCGTCTTTGGTGTTTTGCGCCAGTTCGAGCAGGGACTCGGCCAGACGGACGTTCGCGCGCGCCGCGTCCAGGTGCGCTTCGGCGCTGGATGCCCCGAGATACGCGCGCGCGACTTGATCAGCCACCTGGTTATCGGCGGCTTCGCTTTCGGCCGTAGCCGCCTTTTGCGCGACGCGTGCCGCCTGCAGGCGCCGGATGGAACTGAAGTCGAACAGCGTCTGCGTGACGGAGGCGCGTGCATCGAAGACATTGAATGGGCCAACGAACATCGGGAAACTCACGCCCGGGTAAGGGATGCTCACGCGGATGCCCATGGCTTCCAGGTTGCGCGTGAGATTCTGTTGTCCCACTGCGAGCGAGAAATCCGGCAGCAGGAAGCCGCGCGCCTGTTTTACGCGTGTGCGCGCTTGCACGGTGTATTCACGAGCCAGGGCCACGCGGGCGTTACCGTCGGGAGCAAGCGCGATTTCGATGGCGCGCTTCATGTCCAGGCGCAACACCGGCGCCTCCTGCGCCATCGCGAGCGAACAAACAGCAAGCAGAATAGCAATCGTGCGGTTCATCATTTCAAGCTCCGTGCGGACTTCGCCGCCTTGTTCAAGGGCGCACCCAAACCAGCCAACGCAAAGGCGATCAGATGCCGGCGCGTGCTTTCGATGTCGTCCGTGCTGCACTCTCCACCGGAAATGAACTCAAGCAGCTTCCCGGCCACCATGGTGTGCGCCAGCGAGCCGATCACAAAATGCATACGCCAGGCAAGCTCCGCGCGCGGCAGCTTAGGCAACGCCTTGCGCAACGCCGCGCTAAAGCGCCCGGCCACTTCGATCATCTGTTCCCGCACCATCTGGCTGGCGATGCCGCCCGGCTCGGCGTACACGCGCCCAAGCAGAACGACCACTCCACCGCCGTCGTCGGCCGCCTTCGCTTCCAGAATTGGCCCGAACAAGGCGTCCAAGATCTTGTCCAGCGCGGCGGCACGGGGGGCAGCCTCGCGTTCGGCCGCGTCAAGCATTGCTAGGCGCCGCCGGTTAATGGGTTCCAGACGCCGCCGGTACGTCGCGCGGATCAATTCTTCCTTGCTGTGGAAGTGGTAATTGACCGCTGCCAGATTCACCCCGGCTTCCGCGGTGATGGCGCGCAGGCTGGTACCCGCCAGGCCGTGTTCGGCAAAGAGTCTCTCCGCCGCATTGAGGATTCGTTGTTTGGTATCGAGAGGTGGCTCAGTTCGAGTCATACGTTCGCCTGATTCAAACGTCTGTTTTAATTATACGTTTAACATACTCGTTGTCAAGCCCGTTCGTGGCACCATGGCGGAGAAATGAAGAACCAGCCCATAAGACAACCGCTATTGCGCTGGCAGAGCGTCCTGTTGGGAATGCTGTCTTTGTCGATCGGGTGGGGCATCCGCGGCAACTTCGGCCACGAGTTCGGCGCCATGATTCCGGGCATGTTGTGCGCAGTGGCGGTGGCACTTGCTTCCGGCCGCCAGGATTGGCGCGAGCGTATTCCCTTCTTCGCGTTTTTCGGCGCCGTTGGCTGGGCGTTCGGCGGATCGATGTCCTATATGCCGCCGGTCAGCTACACGCACAGCGGGCACCTGCCCACGCAGATCTACGGCATCTTCGCGGTCTTCGCCATTGGATTTCTGTGGGCGTCGCTCGGAGGCGCGGGCACGGCCTACGCGGCGATGGAAGACCGCGAACGGCTCACCGCGCTGTTTCGCCCGGTGATCTGCGTCTTCGCGGTTTGGGCCCTCGACTACTTCTTCATGGAGAGCTTCGCACGCTGGTATGTGGTGCAGAGGCAGGCCGCCGGGTTTGACGCGGTGTGGGGGCGCCAGCGCAATCCGTTCTACTGGCTCGACAGCGATTGGCTGGCGGTATTGGAAGCGCTCACCGCGCTGTGCGCATTCGATCTGTGGGAGCGGCGCTTCGAAAAAGTGCAGTGGCTAGCCGGACTGGCAGCGTTGGGCGCGCTTGCCGGCGGACTCGCGCAACGCGCGCTGGAGGCAGCCGGATGGCTTCAGCCGCTGCTTGCGCTCATCGTGAGGCCACAAGGCGATTTGACGGCGTTCGATCCGGCGCTGCTGGTGACCAACTGGCCGCGGGTCTTCTACGACCTCGGCAACCACATGGGCTGGATTGTGGGGCTCGCCGCGGGCATCGCGTTCTACTTCGTCCGATACGGCAAGTTCCGCTCCGGCGCGTCGCTGCCGCTGCACATGGCGGTCGGCGGACTGCTCGCGTTTCTCATTGGTCCAGTGCTGTTGTCGAACGTATTCCAGAGCGTGGGCGGATTCCGCATGGTTCCGCCGCGCGGAGACAACTGGTCCATCGTGGTGGGCGTGCTGCTCGGTGTGGTGCGCTACATGCGCCGCAATAGTCTGAAGCCGGTGGTGGACGTGGCGATGCTCTCGGGCCTGATCGGCGGCGTCGGATTTCAAATAGCGCAGACACTCAAGATCGTGCTCTATATGCCGGGCAATCCCGTGCGGGTCAGCGATCCGGCAACGGTGCAAGCTTGGGCGCACTGGCACACGGCAAACTGGCACAGCATCATGGCCGAGCAGGGCGTGGGACTGTTCTACGGACTCGCCATCGTGCTTCCGATGAGCATGCTGGCGCGGCGCGCCGCCGTTCGCGAAGGGGAACCGCGCGTGCGACGTTGGACCGAAGCGTTCGCGGTGTTCTTCATTCTCAATGTGCTGCTGTACGTGAACCTGGTGAAGAACTTGAACGACTGGACGGCGGAACGTGCCGGCGGCTTTCGCTCCGTGCCGCTCGTAATGAAAGCGCCGCTCATGCCGTTCTGGGAGATGACGGCACGCGGTTGGTTCAATCTGATGTTCGTGTGCATCGCGCTCTGCACAGTGGCGCTACTGGTGGCGCACTTCCGGCGCCCGCTGGCCATCATGCCGAAAGATTGGCTGGGCAAAGGACAGCTCTTTCTTCTGGTGTTCCTGTGGGCCATCGTGATCGGCAATTTCGAGAAGGCGCTGGTTTCGTTCAGCGAGCAGCGGCTGGGGACGGAAGCGACCGTCTTCGTGAATGCGCTGATAGTGACGTATCTGATCCTGGCGCGCGCACCAGGGCTGTGGAAACCACCGGAAGAGCTCGGGCAGCCGCGCGTGAAGCGTTGGATGTGGATGGGCGCGGCGGCTTGCCTGGTGTGCGCGTCGCTCTATCTGGGTGTGACGCGCTCGGTCTACGGCGACGCCCACGATGGATTCGGCGGCCGTAATCGTCGCTTCGGACCCGAAGCCGACTGGCGCGTGAAACCGATTCTACTCGACCGCGCGCACAGATGAAGACTATCCTGCCGTGTTGAAGTACGCGCAGTCGGGGTGATGGAAGACCAGTGCGCTGACGCTCGCTTCCGGGTCCATCATCATGCCTTCGGTGAGATGCACGCCGATGGAATCGGGGTCGAGCAACTTCCAGATACCTTGCTGGTCGTCCAGATTGGGGCAGGCACCGTAACCGAGACTGTAGCGCTTGCCGCGGTAGCGCGCGGTGAAGCGCTCTTTCATGGTCATGGACGGCGGATCGGCGAAACCCCAGTCTTCGCGGATGCGCCGGTGCAGCCACTCGGCGGCGGCTTCGGCGGTTTCAATCGCCAGCGCTTGCAGCGCGTGTGCGAAGAAGAAACGTCCTTGCGCCTTGGCCGCTTCCGCGCGCTCGCGCACACCTTCTCCGGCGGTGACCACAAACAGCGCAATGTGATCAAGCGGGTCCAGCACGTAATCGCTCAAACACAGACCATCCGGTGACACCTGGCGCGAAAAGTGGAAGGTGTAGCCCGGCAGACGCACGCTGTTGCCTTCGCGGCGCGCCTCGAAGAACTGCCACACGGCGCGGACCTTCAGAAATTCGGCCGCTTCGCGCCTAACTTCCTCCACCTGATGGAACAGATCCAGAGCCTTGGCGTCGTGCGCGGCGAGTAGTTCCTCGAAGTTGCCGCGAAATCCCAGATGGCGCCCGTAGAGCATGTACGGATTGATGTAGCTCCAGACTTCGGCAAGCTGCGGCACGTCGCGCACCTTGCGGTCCAGGTACGGCGCGGGCGGGATGGAAATGTCCGTGCGCACGCGGGAACTACGTGCGTCGCCCGTCGCCACCGGCCGCGGGCCTGCCGTCTCAACGACGGGCGCGTTTTGCGGCGCGTGCTCGGCGAGCACCGTGTCGCGCGCAACCGGGTCCATCAGCCGGTTTAGCAAGCGCAAGCCGGTCATCGCGTCCTTGGCGTAAAGCGTCGGGGCGTCGTAAGCCGTTGCGATCTTGCCGCGCGTAAACTTCTCCGACAGCGCCGCTCCGCCTACTAGCAGCGGCACACGCACGCCGGCGTCGCGCAGGTCGCCCGCCGTGGTGACCATCTGCTGCGCGCTCTTCACCAGCAAACCGGAAAGTCCGATGGCGTCCGGGCGATGCTCGGCGGCGGCGCGAATCAAATCCTCGGGCGGCACCTTGATGCCCAGGTTGATCACCTGATAGCCGTTGTTGGCCAAGATGATCTCGACCAGGTTCTTGCCGATGTCGTGCACGTCGCCCTTGACCGTGGCCAGCAACACTTTGCCGCGCGAGGCCGATTCAGACTTCTCCATGAACTGCTCGAGATGCGCCACCGCCGCCTTCATGGCTTCGGCCGACTGCAACACTTCGGCGACAATCAACTCGTTCGCGTTGAACAGGCGGCCAACTTCGTTCATGCCGCTCATCAACGGGCCGTTCACGATTTCGAGCGCGGGCGCGCCTTCGGCGAGCTTACGGTCCAGGTCCGCAATGAGACCGTCCTTGGTGCCTTCCACGATGTAACGCGCCAGACGTTCATCGAGCGGCAGTTCGGCGGACTTCGGCGCGGATTTCGGCGCGGCCTTACGAAAGTGCTCGGTGATGGCGGCGATGTGGAATTGATTAATGGCGGCGCGGGACTCGCGGCTTTGCTCGCGCCAATCGGCGGGCGCTGCGATGGAATCCACCGGCCCCTGAAACAGCAGATTCTCGGCCAGGCGCCGCACCTCGGGCGCGAGCGAAGCGAAGCGCTCGATCTTCTCGGCGTTGACGATAGCGAGGTCCAGGCCGGCGCGCGTCGCGTGATAGAGGAACACGGAATTGACGGCCTCGCGTGCCGCCGCCGGCAAGCCAAAGGACACGTTTGAAACACCCAGCAGCGTTCTCACGCCGGGCAGGTGTTGCTTGATCAGCCGCACAGCTTCGACCGTTTCCACCGCGCCGCCGATGTAATTTTCGTCGCCTGTGGCGCAAGGAAACACCAGCGGGTCGACGATGATGTCCTCGACCGGCACGCCGTACTTTTCCGTGAGCAACGCGACCGAACGCTGTGCGACGGCGAGCTTGCGTTCGCGTGTGAACGCCTGCGCCTGTTGCGGATCTTCGTCGATGCAGCCCACCACCAGCGCGGCGCCGTAAGCGCGCGCGATCGGCACTACGCGTGTGAACTTCTCCTCACCGTCCTCCAGGTTCACCGAGTTGATGATGCACTTGCCCTGGCAGTAGGTGAGCGCAAGTTCGAGAGCGCGCGCATCGGTGGTATCGATCATCACCGGCGCTTTGATCTTACGGATCAAACGCTCATAGAACGGCGGGATGTCGTGCAACTCGTCGCGATCGCTCGACTGCAAGCACACATCGATGACCTGCGCGCCGTTGCGCACCTGGCGGCGTGCAATCTCGCTGGCTTCTTCCCAGGCCTCTCGCGCGATCAAATCCTTGAAGAGCCGGGAGCCGATGACGTTGGTGCGCTCGCCCACCAGTAACGGACGCGTCGAATCTTCGGCTTCGACCAAATCGATGCCGCTGTAAAACGCGCGGCCGGAGCGCATCGGCGCGCGGCGCGGAGCCCGGCCTTCCACCGTTTGCGCGATGGCGCGAATGTGCGCGGGCGTGGTGCCGCAGCATCCGCCGACAATGTTGAGCCACCCGTTTGAAACGAAGCGTTCAAGTTGTCGCGAGAGCGTCAACGGCGTTTCCAGGTAACGCCCTTCTTCATCGGGCAGTCCGGCGTTCGGATAACAAGAGATGCGCGAAGCGGCCAATTCGTGGAGCGCACGAATGTGGTCGGTCATGAACTCCGGACCAGTAGCGCAATTGAGCCCGATCGAAAGCGGTTCGGCGTGCGCCACCGAAACCCAGAACGCGTCGGCGGTCTGGCCGGCGAGCATGGTGCCGGTCGGCTCGATGGTACACGAAATCATCAGCGGGATGTGCACGCCGAGTTCGCGCTCCACCGCGCGCACGGCGGCCAGCGCTGCCTTCACGTTGCGCGTGTCCTGACAGGTTTCGACCAACAGCAGGTCGGCGCCGCCTTCCATCAACGCGCGCGCCTGCGTGTAGAACGCATCGCGCAACTCCTCGAAGGTCACACCGCCGGTGACGGTGATGGACTTCGTGGTCGGCCCCATGGAACCGGCAACGAAGCGGGGACGATCAGAAGTCGTGAACTCATCCGCTGCCTGACGCGCAAGCCGCGCCGCTTCGCGATTCAGATCGGCGGCCGAAGCAGCCAGTCCGTATTCGGCCAGCACGATGGTCGTACCGCCAAACGTGTCGGTTTCGACGATGTCGGCGCCAGCTTCGAAATAAGCGCGGTGAACATCAAGGATGACATCGGGACGGGTGCGGACCAGATTCTCGTTGCAGCCCTCCAACTCAGCGCCTCCAAAATCGGCGGCTGTGAGCGAGCGCTGTTGCAGCATCGTGCCCATGGCGCCGTCGAGCACGAGGATGCGCCGCTCCAAAGCGTCATGGAGACACAATTGCCGGTCGTTGAAGGAGTTCACGAAGAGCCGTTACCGTCTATTCTACGACGGCAGTGGGCTCGGACGCCGCGACGGCTTCCGGTTGCGGCTGCTCGAAGCTGTAGCCAAAACCGCGAACCGAACGGATGCAGGCGGAGGAGGTGGAGTCGCCTTCCAGTTTCTGCCGCAAGCGTAGGACGTAGACGTCCACTGTACGATCGGTGACGGCGCGATCGTGCCCCCAGACGGCATCCAGCAGTTGATGGCGGCTGAAGACAATGCCGGGGTGCGACATCAGGTATTCGAGCAGACGAAATTCGGTCGCCGTGAGCGAAAGTTCCTGCCCTTGCAGCCACACGCGGCAACTGGTTCGGTCCAGTTCCAGGCTGCCGGCTTTCAGATGGCTGGCCGGCGAGACGCGCTCGCGCAACTGTATCTTCACGCGCGCCACAAGCTCGCGAATGAAAAACGGTTTGACGATGTAGTCGCTCGCGCCAAGTTCCAGCCCCACGATGCGATCCGTTTCCGATGCGCGCGCAGTTAGGAAAATGATGGGCACATGACCCAGCTCGGGCTGACCGCGCAGTCCCTTGCAGATCTCCAGACCGTCGGAATCCGGGAGCATGATATCCAGGATGATCAGCTCGGGACGTTCGCGGCGGCAAAACTCCACGGCGCCGCGGCCGGTCTGCATGCCTGTCAGCGCGAAGCCCTCTTTTTCCAGGTTGTACTTGAGCAACGCGAACAGGTCGGTGTCGTCCTCGATCAGTACGATCTTTTTCATCGGGGTAGCTACCTTTACAATAACGCCGCGATTGTTACAAAACGATCACAAACCGGTTAATTGACCTTGAAGAGGGTGGTTTTCGGTCAGGCCAAGGTCATGCACCGGCAGGGTGAAAGAGAACGTCGAGCCGCGGCCCACGTCGCTTTCGACAGCCACATCGCCGCCTTGCGCGCGGACCAGATGTTTGACGATAGCAAGCCCCAGGCCGGTGCCGCCAAGCTCGCGTGAACGTGCCTTATCAACACGATAGAAGCGTTCGAACAAGCGAGGCAATTCGTGCCGGGGGATGCCGATGCCGGTGTCGCGAATCAGGAAGCGAACCGTGGAAGGCTCGATGGCGGTGCCGAGGGTAACCGTGCCGCCTTCGGGCGTGTACTTGATCGCGTTATCGAGGAGGTTGGCCAGGATCTGGTGCGTGGCGCCGGAGTCGCAGAAAACCTCGGCGGCTTCGGCTGGCGGCTCCAGGATGAGTTGAATTTCCTTCTTTTCGGCGACCGGGCGCATGGTGTCGATCGCTTCGTCGAGCAGGTGCGCCACCGGGTAGGAAGCGAACTGAAACTTCTGCGTTTTCAACTCGGCACGCGACAAGGTCATAATGTCGGCGATCAAACGTCCTAGCCGCGCGGCATTCTGCTGAATGATGGTGAGGAAGCGAACGTTGTTTTCCTGGTCGTGCAGCGCGCCATCGAGCAGGGTTTCGGTGTAGCCCTGTATGGAAGCGAGCGGCGTGCGAAGTTCGTGCGAGACGTTGATAACGAAGTCCTTGCGGATGCGCTCGAGACGTTCAAGATTCTGCTGCTCGCGTTCGAGCTGGGAGATGACGTGCTGCAGCCGCTCGCCGGTCTCGTTGAGCTTCTCCGAAAGCAGACTCAACTCCTTGCCACCGCCCGGAGCCACGCGCGCCTGGAAATTGCCTCGGGCCAGTTCGGCGGCTTGGTCGATGATGCGCGCCAAGCTGCGCGCCACCGTGCGCGCGAACACGCCCGCGAGAACCACCGCCGGAATCAGCGCCAGCAGCGACGCGGTCAACAGTTGCCTTCGCAACGCATTGACCTGGTATTCGATATCAGCCAGCGGCACGGCCAGCCGAAGCGCGCCACCTTTCATCGGCTTGGCCACGTACAGAAAATTCACACCCATGGTGGGGCTGTGGCGAATGGCGACGCCCGTTTGCCCGCCCAGGGCGCGCTGGAATTCCGGCCGGCCGCGATGATTCTCCATACGCCCGGCTTCAGCGTCGGAATCGAACGCCACCTTGCCGTCGAAGGTGATCAAAGTCAGGCGTGCCGCCGCGGCGTGGGCCAATTCACGCACGCGCGTTTCCGACAACCCTTGGATGTCGGAAGCGGCAGACTCCCGCAGGATTTCGGCTTTCTCGGTCAAGTCCCGGGTACGCGCGTCAATGTAGCTGGATTCAGCCAAACCGGAGACCAGAACTTCAACGGCCACCATGCCGACGGCGAGCACGGCGAGAATCGCTAGAACCATCTTGAAGAAGATGCGGCTGGCCAAGTTCGTCTCCTGGAAGACTAACTTCATTCTACCCGCGGCGCCGCACGATTCAGTTGCTCCGGAAGCCACCCTGACAACCTTTTCACCGAGAATTCACGGTACTGAAACGCGGCAACTATAGATTCGAAGTGTATGAGAGACACACGAATTCTATATCTGGTGCTCGCCGCGTTTGGATTTTCATTCGCGATGTGGGCGCAGACTGACCAGGCGCGCATCACCGGAACGGTGGCGGATTCGACCGGCGCGGTCATCCCCGGCGCCGAGATCACCGTTCGAAACGAGAAGACCGGCGCGGAACGAACTTTGAAGTCCAGCGAACAGGGCACCTACGTGGTGAGCAACCTGGCTCCGGCGCCCTACACAGTGTTGGCGCGTGCGGCGAGCCTCGGTCCCGCGACATATCAGAACATCACGCTGACGGTGGGCCAGGAGCGCACGCTCAACATCGTGCTCCAGCCGGCAACCGTGACGCAGGAGATCAATGTCTCTGGCGGCGAACTGGTGGTGATCGACACCTCCAGCGCGCGTATCGGCGCCAATGTGAACGAGCGCGAAGTCGCCACGCTGCCGTTGAACGGCCGGCAGCTTTCGCAGCTCTATTTGATGGCGCCTGGCGCGCAGACCGCCGGCGGCGGCTCTTACGACAACATACGCTTCAGTGGACGCGCCAATCAGCAGAACGCGGTTCGTTTCGACGGCGTGGAAGCGTCTTCGATCATCGACGCGTCGCCCGGCAATCTAAATGGCGAAACTTCGACCGGCTTCCGCTTGCAGTCGAGTCTCGAAAACATCCAGGAGTTCCGTGTCGAGTCGAGTAACTATCCGGCCGAGTACGGCACGGGCACCGGCGGGCAGATCGGCGTGGTCACCAAGAGCGGTTCGAACCAACTGCACGGCGCGCTGTTCGAATACACTCGCAACGACAAGCTCGATGCGCGCAACTTTTTCGACGGCGCGTCGAAGACGCCGCTGCGGTTGAATCAGTTCGGCGGCTCCATCGGCGGCCCCATCAAGAAGGACAAGCTGTTTTTCTTCGCGAGCATCGAAGCACTGCGGCAGCGCGCCGGACTGAACATCATCGAAACGGTTCCCAGCGCCGCGGCGCGTGCACGCGCGGTTAGTTCGATTAAGCCGTTGGTGGATGCCTATCCCGTCGGCACGCAATCGACTTCGAACGCGGATCTCGATCTGGCGCAGCTTGCAGCCAGTTCTTCGGTGAATGAACACTACGGCAGCATCCGGCTCGACTACCGCTTCAGCGACAAGTACACGCTCTACGCGCGCTACTTCCGCGACCAGGGCGAAGCCACCTCGCCATTGAGCGTCACAGGCAGCTACCAAGCTTTGACCGCCGTGCCGCAGAACGGTTTGCTGAACTTCCAGCAAGTGCTCTCGTCGAACGTCATCAACGAAACCAAGATCGGCTACAACGGGCAGAAGACGCGCATCAGCGGCGTGGCGCCCACGGTGAACGGTATCGACCTGAGCTTGATCGCGGTGGACTTCACCGGTTCGGTGGCGATCCCCGGCATCGGCGGACAGGGCGCTTCAGCGGGCGCGGCGCGGCTGGGCGGACTGGTGCGCTCCAACAGCACGCAGAATGGGCGCGGGCAGCCTTACACTACCTACACGCTCAGCTTCGTGGATCAGTTGAACTGGATGAAGGGCGCGCATAACTTCAAGTTCGGCGTGGAAGTTCGTCCGGTGCGGATCTATACCGACCGGCTCGGCGGCACGACCTACACGTTTTCGAACATCAACGACCTGCTGAACAACAAGCCTTCGCAGGTGCAGTTCCTGGGCGACGTGAGCGCGCCGAGTCCGTTCAACGGCGGCGCCACCGGCGAACGCAACGCGCGGCAAACGTACTACGTGGGCTACGCGCAGGATGAGTGGAAGATTCGCCCGAACCTGACCATGAACTACGGCGTGCGCTATGAGTTCTATTCGGTTCTTCGCGAGGCGCGCAATTTGCAGGTGCTGTTTGATGCCGACCGCGGCGTCATCCGTCCTTCGACCGACGCTCCGTACCATAGCTCGAAACTGAACTTCGGTCCGCGGTTGGCCTTCACATGGGCGCCCACGCGGCTGCATGACAAGACGGTCTTCCGCATCGGTTCCGGCTACTACTATGGTCCGGGCCAGACCGAGGACTTGATTCAGCCCATCGAAAGCGATCGCGTGAGCCGTACGCTCACGGGAGTAACCTTCCCCATCGTGCCGGCGACGATCATCGCCAACTACGACATCAACGATCCGAACCTTGGCTTTCAGCCGCGCGCCTATGCGCCGGACTACCGCGTGCCGGAGCGGGTGCTTTCCTACACTGCATCGGTGCAACAGCAGTTGCCCGCGGGTACCGTGTTGACGGTGGCCTACGTGGGCAGCCAGGGACGGAATCTATTCCTGCGCTCCTGGACCAACCGCATTGTGTCGGTTGCGACCAATCCCACCACCGGCGCCGCCATCGAAACGCGCCAGTTCGGCAATCGCTTCGCGCAGATCGACTACAAGACCAGCGGCGGCACCGATCACTACGATTCACTGCAAACCACCGTAAACCGTCGCTTCTCGAAGGGCCTCACCATCGGCAGCCAGTGGACCTGGGGGCATTCGATCGGCAACACCGGCGGGTCGAACGAAGCGCAGACCGCCACCAATCCGACCGACTTCAGCGCCGACCGCGGCAACAACGCGTTCGACGTGCGGCACAACGTGAACGTGACGGCTCTCTACGAACTACCGTTCGCCAGGAAGAACCGCTTCATCGGTGGATGGGAAGTGGGCGGCGTGATGAACGCGCGCACGGGCTTGCCCATCGACGTGAAGATCACGCGGCCCGATATCGTGTACCTGGATAACCGCACCGGCAAGTACGTGAACTCAGCGATCCTGGTGGATGGCAAGCCGGTGACCACGGCCGTTATGAATGTGCCGGGCGGCGGCGCATTCCGCAACGCGCGGCGTCCTGACGTGGTGTCGGGAGTGAATCCGTTCATTGAAGGCTCCGACAAGCGCGTGTATCTGAATCCGGCGGCGTTCTCGATTCCGGCGCCGGGCACCTACGGCAACCTGGGCCGCTACGCGCTGCACGGGCCGGGACTGTCACAGTTCGACCTGACGCTTCACAAGCGGTTCAACCTGACTGAGCGTATGAACTTCGAGTTCCGTTCCGAGGTCTACAATCTGTTCAACCGCGCTAACTTCGCCAATCCTGTAGCTACGTTGAGCAACACACTGGGCACGGGCACCAACCAGTTGCAGCCGGGCCAATCGTTCACTTCAGCCGCGGCAGGCGGAACCTTCGGCATGGCCACGTCCACGCTGGAACGCACAGTGGGTCTGGGAGCCAGCCGCCAAGTGCAGCTCTCCCTCCGCTTCAACTTCTGACAAAACCCGGGTTCTTATAGGGTGGCGGGCGTGCCTAGGCGCGCCCGTTTTCTTTTTGGGCCTTCGATGACTTCGTATCCGTTGCCTTCCACGACAACATCGAACACGCGACCGCGAAGGCGTACGCCTCGCAGGGCAATCGACGGTGACATGCGCGAAGGTTGCGGGTCGACGGTGATCGCTCCATCGGGTGCGACGGAGATTCCGAACATGCCGAAGAGCACCGCCTGCGCTGCGGCCGGGGCATCGAAGGCGGATTGCAGTGGCGTGTCTTTGCGGTAGTCGATCTGATTGGCGACGAAGGAATCGCCCCAGTA
>CAZDIZ010000157.1:0-4799 GCA_964505625.1 uncultured Solibacteraceae bacterium
CCTGTTCTCGCGGCTGCTGCGCCAGCAACAGGACCGAGGCCAATATCGCAAGCCACTTCATCGAAGCACCTCACTCCATCGGGATCAGCTTCAGCGTCACAACTTTGCGGTCGTTTTCCTTTAGTGTGACTTTTTCGCCCTTGCTCGCGTGAGGCTTCATAAACTCCGGATCGAAGAAGGCGCTTGGTTCACCCCCATCCAACGCTAATAACAAATAGTCTTCCGGGGTGATGTTTTTTAAGCTGAAGGCGCCCTTTTGGTCCGTCCTGGCGGCTTGGTACAAGAAGTGACTCTTCGATTTCGGAATCAGCGCCACGATGATACCGGACGCCGGGTTGCCTTCGGCGTCCTGTACGCTGCCCTCGATCTGCGCTGCACCCGGCCGCAGTTTAACTTGCAGTTTTGCCGTGCCCGTCGTACCAATCTCCAGCCCTTCTTCGTCCATCTTCAGATCGCCGAGCGTGACCGAACTTACATAGGTGCCGTCCGGCATCGGTATCACACGCACGAAGTACCTGCCTTGAGGTACGGTCTTGAATTGGAAGGAGCCGTCTTCGGCCGCATTGGTTACGGGCGGCATCATCACAATGCCGTCTGCCGCCTCGAAAAAAACACGTTGCGACCTGAAGGACGGCTTTTGGCTCTGTTCCCCGTCGAAGATGATTTCGCCGTCCAGGTCCGGCGCCGGGATGACGTCCACCGTCAGGCCGTCAATGGACTTGTCGCCCACCTCTAGCGCGAGGCCCGGACCGGCGAACTTCGTCGAATCCATCGCGCGCAGCACGTAGGACCCGGGTGTCACGGCCGTAATCTCGAAACTGCCGTCGGTGGGCTTGACGTTCGCGAAACGTGCCGTCATCATCGCCAGCATTCCGGCGTCCTTGGCTATCAACCGGACCGCGAGTTTCTGGCTGGCGTTCATGCCCATCACTTTGCCCTTCACGCGCACGGCCTTCGTTTTGATCAGCCGTATGTCGGTGCCGCCGGCTTCGGTTCCCGCTCCCACCGCAACCGGCGCGGCCCCGCTCGTTTCCGGTGAACTCGGGTAGAAGGTGGGCAGATAAGCGGATTCGGTTCCGTCCGCGGCCGGCTTGCCGCCTTGCCTCGTCACCGTGGCACAAACCAGGTATTTGCCCGCGGTGAGATTGCCGATTCGAAACTCGCCCAGATCGTTGGTGGAGGCCATCTCCACCGCTAGCTGTTGACGCCGGCCACGCTGGTAGATGGAGGTCAGTGCTCTCACCATCACATCCTTCAGCGGCTCACCCTCTTCATCGGTCACTTTGCCCGAGATTACCGAGCTCGGTTGCAGTTTGAAAATGATCTCTTTAAGCGCCTGTCCGGCAGCGATGGTCAATCGCGCACCTCCCAACAATCCGTTGCGCGAGCCGTACATTTGCCGGGCATACCGCGGGTGTGTGGCGCGCAGCATGTAGCCGCCGGCTTCCAGATTCTTGAGGATGAAATGTCCGGCTTCATCCGTAGTGGTGGCATTAGGAGATCCGTTGCGCGTGGCGTCCATCAGCATCAGTCTGACGTCCTTCAGAGGCCTTCCCGAGACGGCGTCCACCACCGTTCCTTCCATGGATGCCTTCTTTTCCTCTACGGCGGGCTTGGCCTGCTCTTGCGGCTTTTCCTGATACCTTCCCGCGAGCAGCGCGGCCGTGATCGGAATCAGTGCGCACTTCATCATCAGCAGCGAACAGCGTGACATCGGAGCACCTCACTCCTTCGTGATCGGAATGACTTTCAACGTAACTTCACTGCGGCCGTTCTCTTCGAGCTCGACCTGTGCGGCTTGACCCTCCGCTGGCTTCACCACTTCGGGGTCGCGAAATGCGTCCGGCTCCAGGTCTTCCCATGCCAGCGCCCTGTAACGGCCCGGCACAACACTTTTGATCACGAACGTGCCATCGTGATCGGACGTGGCCGTGCGGTACAGAGTATCGCGTCCGGATTCGGGAAGTAGCACCACGATGGCGCCAGCAACCGGCTTCTTGTCCGCGCCCATTACGACGCCCTTTAACTCCGCCGATGCCTTCCCCAGCAGAATTTCAAGCTTCGCGCCGGACGTGAGGCTCACGTTGTTCGGGTCCACCACTTGCCCGGCAAGCTTCACCGTTTTCAGATAAGTGCTCTCGGGTAGGTTGCCGACCCGTATGCGGTATTGGACCGGGAAGACGCCCTTCAACTTGAACTCACCGGCTTCGTTCGCCGTGCCGGAAGCCTGGCTCATCCAGGACGCATCGGGAATATCGAGCGTCACCGAGATACCCTTGGCAACGCCGTCAAACAAAACCCGGCCCGCGACCTCGCCGCCTTCGCTTAGCGGAAGTTCCACGCCTTCGATGTGATGCTCACCCACCTCGATCGTCACGGGCGCGCTCACGGCGGAGAAGCCCTCCATGGAGCGCGCGACCAAAATGTAGGTCCCCGGCCGCACACCCCGGATTTCAAATGTCCCCTCGCCCGCTTGCACCAAGGCGTTACCGCCGCCGGGGTTGGGTGATAACATGGTGCTCTTTGGAAGCAGGCTCACTACCAGCATGGTGTTCCCGGCCGCGCCGGCAATCCGCCCGCGAATGCGCACCGCGACGCTTTTGACCAACTGAATGTCCACGCGGCGGCGGTCTTCACCTCGCGCGACGGTTACCGGCTCGGCGTTCTGAAATTCCATCGTGCCCGGATAGTAAGTGGAGGCGTTGACCGGGTCAGGATTCTCCGGCAGCGGGCCTTTGCTTGCGGCGAGCATCGCGACGCCGAAGTTGAAATCGGTGGCATTCACCAGGTAACTGCCGGCTCGCATGCCGCTCAAACGGTATTCGCCGCGATCATTCGTCTGTGCACCGCCTGTTGGGAGCCAAGTCCGTTTTCCGTCACGGTACTCGCGCCGGTACAAGCGCACCACAACGTTTGGAAGCGGCTCGCCTTCGGCGTCCAGTACTCGGCCGGAGATGACCGCGATCGGAAACAACCGGAAAACCAAACCTGTGATGGGTTGCCCGTCTTTAACGGACAGGACCGTGCCGGTGTTGGGATTCGATCGCGAGCCGTGAACCTGACGTTCGAAGTTGTTACGCTCACCGGAAAGCAGGTAGCCGCCAGGGGCGAGATTCTCGAAGACGAACTGCCCGTTCTCGTCGACCTGCGTCGTAGCGGGTTCGCCCTTGCCGTCGACACGCGTGGCCGTCAATGTCACACGCTTGAGAGGATTGCCCGTGATAGCGTGAACCACCTGGCCGGCGATCGACTCAGCGGCTCGAGCAGAAAACGCAGACACAAATAGAACCGCAACTGCTACGATGCCCCGCCACCGTAGTCGTTTCATGGAGTCTCCATTCACACTATAGCGAATGCAGGAACTTCAGACCTGAGAATCTACTCGTACCGCAGCGCGTCCACCGGATCAAGCCGCGCGGCTTTGCTGGCGGGCCAGATGCCGAAGAACAGCCCGATGCCTACTGACACGACCACGCCCATCACCGCAGCCCAAACCGGAACCGAAGTGGGCAGAGCAGGAAACGCCAAACGCGCCACGATCGCGATGATCCAGCCGACCAGGATGCCAAACAGGCCGCCGGCGCCGGTCAACACGGTGGCTTCGGTGAGGAATTGCAGCACGATGTCGGCGCGGCGGGCGCCCACGGCCTTGCGGACGCCAATTTCGCGCGTGCGTTCGGTGACCGAAACCAGCATGATGTTCATCACGCCGATGCCGCCCACCAGCAGTCCGATACTGCTGAGCACCACCATGACGATGGCCACCACGGACGTGGTTTTGCGGAAATCCTCCACCATCTGCTCGGCGGTGGAGATCCAGAAATTGTCGGGCTTGTCGAACGGCACACGGCGTTCCTGGCGCAGCACGCCGCGTACTTCATCCATGGCCTGCGCCAACTTGCCTTCCTCGGCCACGATCACCAGCATGTGTTCCTTGGACGCAGGGAACATCTTGCGCATGGTCCAGTAGGGGATGAGCACGCGTATGTCGTCCTGGGCCGCCAGCATCACCGACGGCCGCGCCATGCTGCCGATCACCTCAAACTGGCGTCCGTTCACTTCGATCCACTTGCCCACCGGGTCGACGTTCGGGAAGAAGGTCTTCTGAATGTCCTCGCCGATCACCACCACCGGCATGCGGTGCTGGCTTTCCATGTCGGTGAAGAAACGGCCGTACTTCATCTCGACCAAACCGCCGGAAGCGTAACTCTCCGTCGTGCCGGCGAAGCGGATTTGATAAACCTCGTTGCCTTTGTACTTGGCGCGGTTGACCGTGCGGAAATCGAAGGACGGAAACAGATACGGGCTGACGTGCTTTACCGACGGACAACGTTCGCCGATGGCGCGCGCCTGGTCGTAGCTGAGCGGCTTGCGTTGGCGCTCTTCAGGCGTCAGGTCGCCGAAGCGCATGGTGCCGCGGATCTTGAACACAATCAGCGTGTCCGGGCCGAAACTGCGAATGATGTCGGTGATGGCGCCGTCCAGGCCCGCGATGATCGACCCGACGCCGATGATGGTGCTGGTACCGATGATAACCCCGAGCACGGTCAGAAACGTCCGCATCTTGTGCGCGCGAATGGTGCCAAGCGCGAGCCACGTGCTGGACTTGAACATGAACCAATTCATCGTTCCACCCTCAGCGCCACAATTGGGTCCAGCTTCGCCGCGCGCTGCGCCGGATAGATGCCGAAAAACAATCCCACCGCCGTCGACAGCACCAGCGAAATCACCACCGCCGATATCGGCATGGACATCGGCACGGGAGTGAGTTTGCTCACCAGGATGCCGACAACCCAGGC
>CAZDIZ010000157.1:4899-8179 GCA_964505625.1 uncultured Solibacteraceae bacterium
AGCGAATCGGAGTTCGCCAGCCCGAAGTTGTCGTCCTGGCCGGGACGCATGTGGCGGTGCGCGCGCAGCAACATACGAACCTCGTCCTGCGCTTGGAATAAGTGCGTTTGGTCGAGCGCCACGCCGCAGAAGCCAATGCCGTTGCGGCTGCCGTACATCTTGAAGAAAGTCTGAATCGGAATGACAACGTAGTTGTCCAGCGACTCGCCGAATACGCTGCCCTGCGGTTTACCGACGCCGACCACGCGGAACGGCCGGCCCTGAACCTCGATCGACTTGCCCACCGGATCCACGCCCGTGAAACAACGCTCGCGTATGTCGTTGCCGATGAAGACCACCGCCTGACGCCGCTGGTCGTCGGAATCGGCCAGGAAGCGGCCGTTTACGGACTGTATATTCTGAATAACGCCGACGTTGGGAGTGGCGCCTTGAAGTTGCACCCCGTCGATGCGCTCATGCGCGCAGGTGACGCTGGCCGAGCGGTAAGCCTCCATGCCAAACTCGCGCACCATGGTCGAGCGCTCGCGGATGAAGTCGTACTCTTCCTGCGTCAATTGCGGGTTGCGCTTCTGCATCTCCATGTATTTCTTGGGGTTAAACTGCCCAATCATGACGATGCGGCGTACCTTGAAGCCTTCCGAACCCATATCGGAGAGGTTTTGCGCGATGTAAACGTCCATGCCGTGGATGACGCTCATCACCGAGATGAGCGTGGTGGTGGCCAGGATGATCCCCAGTAAAGTGAGGAAACTGCGCAACTTATTCGACCGCAGCGATGCCACTGCCACACCGAAGGCTTCCGCGAAGCTAGCTCCCGACTTCATCCTTAGTACTGACGACGCGCCAGTAAGAATTGTTCCCACCGGAGCCACGTCGCTCATATTCATCGTAACGCGGCGCACAGCGCGCACGTCCCAGGCACTTACTGGCGCGTGTAATAGCGTAACGGCTAACCCGGGGACCCGCTGCCAGCGGTACAGTTGTGAGCGGAAAACCCCGAATTGTCGTCACCATGCCGGCATACAATGCCGAGTTGACTCTCCACAAGACTTACGCGGAGTTGCCACACGACATTGTGGACCAGGTCATTCTGGTGGATGACGGCAGCCGCGACAATACCCTTCGCGTGGCGCGTGAACTGGGGCTGAAGCTCTTCGTCCACAACCGCAACTACGGTTACGGTGCAAACCAGAAAACCTGCTACCGGGAGGCCCTGAAAGCCGGGGCCGACGTGATCGTCATGGTCCACCCGGACTACCAGTACGATCCGACGCTGCTGCCGGAGGTCATCCGGCCCATCCAGGAAGGCCGAGCTGATGTCGTGCTGGGTTCGCGTCTGCTCGGCGGCAACCCCATGAAGCAGGGGATGCCGTGGTGGAAATACATCTCCAACCGCTTCCTCACGGAGCTGGAAAACTGGACCTTCGGCTTGAAGCTCGCCGAGTACCACACCGGATATCGCGCCTATCGCGCGGACGCCTTGGAGGCCGTCAACTTCCAGATGAACTCGGATCGTTTCATCTTCGACCAGGAGATTATGGCCCAGTTCGTCTGCGCCGGTCTGCGCATCGCGGAAGTGCCCGTGCCCACGCGTTACTTCCCGCAGGCCTCGTCAGCCTCGTTCTGGCAGAGCACAGTGTATGGATTGTCGATCCTGCTGGTGCTGGCGCGCTACATTCTGCACCGAGTGAAAGTCCTGCCCCAACGCCAGTTCGAGAGCTTACACCGGCGCTACCGCGCCGAAGCGATGGCTTCCTGACGGCTCCGCGCCGGTAACTAGATGAACATCTCGTCGTCGTGCGTGGCTTGCGCGACGCTGGGACACCGGTTTCCGAACAGATAGCCGATGCCGGCGCGGATGCCGACCACGATGCCGTTGAGTTCCCGCAAAGGCCGCAGAATACCGTCGTGCAGCACGGCGACGGTTTCGTGAACGCGGCCGATCGAATCGTCCAGCACCATCTCCAGGCGGTCCATCTGCGTCTTGGCGCGCGAGGTCGCGTCGCTCAACACGTCGTCGAGTTTGGAGATCTGCGTCTGCGCGGCATCCAGGACCTTGTTCGCCTTGCCGGTCACTTCCGTCATCTGCTTACGGCTCTGCTCGATGGTCACGCGCGCTTCGGCCAATACCGGTTCAGCCTTCTCAATGAAACCAGAGACCTGCGCGGCCATGGTCTTCGCCGAGCGGTAGAGTCCAAACAGAAATAGAGCTTGCAGAACAATCGCCACGGCCGCAACGATGATGGCCGCGATCGCTACGTTTTCCATATGCGGAACCTATGCAGGTTGAGTTTCGTTGGACGCTTTACAGCCCCACCACGGGGCCGCTTTCCGTCTCGCGAGCCGCGGTCGACTCACGATAAGCCTGACGGCCGGCTTCGACAGCGGCGCTGAATTGGTCCTTCTGACGGTTGATGGCCGACTTGCCGCGATCCACGATGTCGGTCGCGGATCCGATCAGATCGTCGCCGCGCTTTTTCAGGTAATCCTTGCCCTCGTCGGCTTTCTCACGCAAGAACCGCCTGGTTTCCTCGCCCGATTTCGGAGCGAACAGGATGCCGACAGCAACTCCGATTCCCATACCCAGGAAGAAATACGAGAGCTTCTTTTCGTCCGCCATGTTTCGATTCCTGCCTTTCTGGAAGTGTGATGCTGAGCTTCCCTCTGCATACTAGCATACTACTTGCGGCGCGCCTGACAAGACTCCGGACATGCTAAGATCGGGGCGCGGCGATGATACGAGCGAAGTCGAAACCCTTGGATGCCGAAGGTTTGTGGAACTACGCGCTGAAGATCTTGGGCGGCCGCGGCTATTCCATCGCGCAGATGCGAACGCGGCTGAACGCCCGCGCCGTCAACCCCGACGATGTTGCCGGAGTGATGACCCGCTTGAAGCAGGCCGGGTTTCTGAACGACCAGCGCTTTGCCGAGAGCTTCGCCGCGAGCCGCCGCGACAATCGTGCCCAGGGCCGCTTTCGCGTACTACAGGATCTCCGCCACAAGCAGGTGCCGTCCGGAGTGGCCGAGCAGGCCGTGGGGCAAATCTATCGCGACACCGACGAATACGCCCTGGCCGAAGAGTTTCTGACGCGCAAGTTCCGCCGCGTGCGCCTGGCGGAGTTTCTAGCCGAGCCGAAGAACCTGGCTTCGGCCTATCGCAAGCTGCGCATGGCGGGCTTCGCGTCCAGCGTGGTTTCGCGGCTGCTGAAAAAACACGCCACCGAACCGGACCTGCTGGACCGGTTGGCGGACGAGGATCTGCCCGCGCCGGAAGCCTGAA
>CAZDIZ010000157.1:8279-9612 GCA_964505625.1 uncultured Solibacteraceae bacterium
CTACTTCACGATGGCGGCCGGGTTGGTCAGCTCGCCGATTTCCGGAATGCGGATGGACACGACATCGCCGGGCGCGAGTGCCGCGTCTTCCGTTACGATGATGCCTGTTCCGGTCAACAACACCGAGGCGGAGGGGACCGGGTTGGCGCGCAGCAAGTAAGCGACCAGTTCTTCGATTTTGCGGCCCAACCGCGCCGTGGACACCGAGCCCGAATAGATCACGGAATCGCCGCGTTTGATCGCGCAGGTCATTTCCAGGTTGTACGGGTTGGTGAGTTCATCGGCGGTGACCAGCACCGGGCCTAGCGCGCAGCAGGCCGTGTAGATCTTCGACTGCGGCAAATAGAGCGGATTTTCGCGCTCAATGTCCCAGGCGGAAACATCGTTGGCGAGCGTGTAGGCCAGCACCTTGCCCTTGCTGCCAAGCACCACGGCCAACTCCGGCTCGGGCGCGGTGAATTTGGAATCGAAGCGAATGCCGATGGCGTCGCCCGGTCCCACGCACAAACGGCGCGTACCCTTGAAGAAGATTTCGGGGCGCGGATTTTTGTGCACCTGCGCGTAGAATCCTTCGCGCGTGCCGTGCTCGCCGTCGCGAAACGCGGCGCTCGACTCGTAGGTGCAACCACATGCCCACACTTCGCCCGGATGTATGGGGACGAGTGGAATGGCGGCTTCGCGATGCGGGCTGGCCATACCGCTGGCCAATTGTTCCAGAGGGATGCCTTCGACCTCCGAGCGGCGAATCAGGTCACGCATCGTGTGCGAGGGAATGGGCCTCGCCGTGTTGCCTTCAAAAATCGCCGCCGTGACGGCGTCTCTCCACTTGATTTGTCCAAGACGCATTTCAGTACTTCAGGTACACCGTTTTGTAATCGCTATAGAATTCGACCGCGGCCGGCCCCTGCTCCTTGGGACCGAAGCTGGAATCCTTGGTCCCGCCGAAGGGCAGTTGGTATTCTACACCGGCGCTCGGCAGGTTGACCGTTAAAAGGCCAGCTTCCATTCTATACACGTATTCGAAGACTCTCGAAACATCTTTCGTCTGAATAGAGGAAGAAAGTCCTAAATCGCTTTGATTGGCGAGCCGTATGGCGTCTTCGAAGTTCTTGGCGCGTAGAACGGCCAGCAAGGGGCCGAAGACTTCCTCGCGGGCGATGGTCATTTCCGGAGTGACATTGGCGAAGATCGTGGGCGCCACGAAGTAGCCTTTGTCGTAAGCGCCGCCGGTGAGACGATAGCCGCCGGCCACGGGTTCGCCCGCTTCGCGCCGCCCGATTTCGATGTATTTGAGATCGGTGTTCATTTGCGATTCGTCCACCGCCGGACCGAT
>CAZDIZ010000157.1:9712-13866 GCA_964505625.1 uncultured Solibacteraceae bacterium
CCGCCGGAGCCGGCCACGAAGTTCACCACGCCTTTCGGAATGCCCGCTTCGTGACACGCCTCCACGATGCGCCAGGCGCTGAGCGGAGCGGCGGAGGCCGGCTTCAGCACCACCGTGTTGCCGCAAATGAGCGCCGGCGCGAGTTTCCAGGCGGGGATGGCGCTGGGAAAATTCCACGGTGTGATCAATCCGGCGACGCCCAGGCTTTTGCGGATGGCGAACGTATGGACGCGCTCGCGCTCGCTAGGCACCATCAGCCCGACCAGACGCGCGCCTTCGCCGGCAAAGTAGCGGAAGATGTTGATGGCGCGCCGAACTTCTCCACGCGACTCCGGAAGGGTCTTGCCTTCCTCGCGCGTCATCTCTTCGGCAAGTTGTTCGAACTTGCGGTCGAGAATTTCGGCCACTTTGAACAGGTAGTTGCCGCGCGCCGGCGCGGGGCTGGCGGACCACGCCGCATGCGCACGCTCGGCGGCGGCAGCAGCGGCGGCAATGTCGGCCGCCGTGCCACGCGTGAACAGGCCTACTACTTCATCGATGTTCGCCGGGTTGCGATTTTCGAATACCGGCCCGTCCACCCAAACGCCGTCAATGTAATTGCCGAACCGGTTCGGACTCATTCCGACGCTCTCAGAAGGCTACCTTGGGCGCGGTTCGCGCACCCGGTTCCACGTTGAAGTAGGCGTCGTTACGCTGGAAGCCGAACAGCGACGCGGCGATGTTGTTGGGGAACAGTTCGATGGTGGTGTTGTACTTCTGCACGCTCTCGTTGTACTTGCGGCGCTCGACGGCGATGCGATTTTCGGTGCCCGCCAATTCGTCCTGCAAGCGCAGGAAGTTCTGGTCGGATTTCAGATTCGGATAGTTCTCCACCACCACCAGCAGCCGTCCGAGCGCTCCGCTCAATTCGTTGTTGGCGGCAATCTTCTCTTGCGGCGAGCGCGCCGACATCAAACCCGCGCGCGCGTTGGCCAGCGCCTCCATAATGCCTTTTTCCTGCTTGGCGAATCCTTTGACGGTTTCCACCAGGTTGGGGATCAGATCGGCGCGGCGTTGCAGCGCCACGTCCACCGCGGCCCAGGCGCCTTTGATCGCTTCGCGTTGGACCACCAGCTCGTTGCGAATCCCCACGAGCTTGGCTCCCAAAGCGAGTCCCAGAATCAATATAATCGCCAGCACTATCGCAGCAATCTTCATCGTCTCCTCACTTTTCCAGGCGGTCGACCGCGTCGACCACGATTTGAATTTGCTCCATATACCGCGCAAACAGCGGCAAGGGGTCCACATCCCTCGGCTTGCGCTGTCCCTCGCGCAAGTCCAGCAAAGTGATGAACGGCTCAGGATCCAGGCTGAATGCGTCCTTGGCCTGCTCGATCACTTCGCGCTTGGCGAACTTCGCCTCAATGCCGTTCAGCAGCAACGCGTGACGGAATAGAACGCAGAACGTGGATAGCGAATCGGCCAGCAGGCGCCGCAGCAGGTCCTTGTCGGAGAGCATGCCGGCGGCCTTCTGGCGCAATCGCAGGAGCTTGCCGCGCAACTCGTGCTCCACCTGCGCGCGATGGAACGAATCGTCCAAGACAAGATCGCCGACGACGTCGCGGCCGGCCAGCACGCGGTTGCGCTCCTTGATGTCGTGGAACTCGATGGCAAAACAGTCGGTCGACGTACGCACTTCGTCTTCGCTCATCAGCAGCGGGGACGGGTTGCCGCGCCCGCGCCACCAGTGGAAGACCGGCTCGGCTTGGCCCAACTCCACCGGCGTCACTTTTGAAAGCACGCAGAGAATGTTGTAGTCGGAAAACTTGGCCTGATGGTCGCCGATAGCGGCCGACCCATACAGCACCACCGACACCAGACGATCACCGAAGGTCTTCTGAAGCTTCTCCACCAGATGATTCAGATCGCGTTCCATGGCATAGACCTCACCAACTACTAGATGCGCCGCCACCGCCCGAGTCGCCGCCGCCGAAACCGCCGAAGCTATCTCCGGAATCGTAACCTCCGAATCCGCCGCCACCGTGGCCGGAGCCGAACCCGCGGCCCATCATATTGCCGAGTAACATACCGGTGACGAACCCTCCGGGGCCGCCACTGCGTCCCGCGCTCAGCAGCCAGAAAAGCACGCCGAGGCCGCCCAACACCATCCACCAGGGAATGTGCCGTTCGCGCCGTTGCGAGTGCCGCCGCGCCGGAGCCGTGTTCAATTCAACGCCTTTGGCCGACGCAACGCGCGAGCCGATGGTTTGGGCCGCGGCCAACAACGCTTCACCGTATTGCCGTTCGCGCAGTGCCGGCCGCATTTCGCGCAGGACGCTGCCGCTGAAACCGTCGGGCAGGATGGGTTCGAGTCCGTAGCCAACTTCCAGACGCGACCTGCGGTCGGCGATGACCAACAGCAGCAGTGCGCCTTCGTTCTTACCCTTCTGGCCCACACCCCAGCGGCGATAGATGGAGTTGGCGACGTCCTCGACGGGTTCGCCGCCCAGCGTGTCGAGAGTGACAAACGCCAACTGCACGCCGGTCGCGTCCTCGACACGGCGCGAGTAGCGTTCCAGTTCGGCGCGGCTGGCCGGATCAACGACGCGCGCGAAATCGCTCACGTATCCTTCCGGCTTCAACGCGGCGAAGTCCACGGCCAGCACCGCAACAGTGAGTGCCAGCGCGAGGAAAGTGAACCTAAGGAAAAGCCGCATGGAGTAAATCACAGTGTACTACCCCGCGACGGAAAGAAGGCAGCTTCGCCTGGGCCAACGATCTTTCGGTAGCGCAGTTCCTAACGTGAAGGTCACGCCTTCAGTGCTTAGACGACGGAACGCCGGCACGTACAAGCGCCTCGGTTGTTGGGCACGATCGCACGTGCTCAACAACCGGTCCGAACCAATCGGGGTACTGACGAGCGGTGACAGATCGAGCCAGATCCGGGAAGTTCCTAAAAAGCGCCGTCGCCGGTGCGTCCAGCCTAAAGACGGCGGCATCGCGCCTGGCTTCGATTCGTGCAGTGCGTTCAGCAATGGGCGGGTGATCCGCATCTTTGGAAGATTCCAACGCGTCCTCTCGGATGGCAGCCTCACGTGCATCAGGAGCCATGGTGAGAGTCCGTGCTCTGACGAAGAGTGGGAAATCGTCAGGTAGACTCCCGTTGCTCACTTCCTGTGCTATGTCCACAAGTGCTGTCACATAGGCGGTGTCTATTACGGGCAAGAGCGCAAGCGTATCCACATAACAAGAGGACCCGGCCAAGCCGCTTGCATATTCGTCGGCGTGGAACTCCATCTGACGGGAGAAGGACGCTCTGGCGCGGTTCGCAACAAACAGCAAGAGCGCCAATAGAGCACGGACGAGCAAGATCAAACCGCGGGACGCTAAGACAGCTAGGCCGATCAGCCAGCCCGCCCCGTCGGCAACGTCGGCGAGTGCTTCATCCCAGTTGTCGCGGTCATGAACCCCGGCGGCAAGCCAGGAGTTCACGTACCAGATCAAGTGGTGGAATCGCATGCCCGCACTCTGGGTGAAGTGTCCGAACTCATGGGCCACGACCGCGGCTAGCTGATTCACGTTGAGGCAGGCGACCAAAGGCAGCCCGAGCGTTAGAACAAGATCTCGTTTGAAGAAGCTACGCAGAGTCGGGTCGAAAGAAGCCGAGGCATTCGCTTGATTGTCGAGTTCGATCCGCGTTGGCATGGAAGCGCCGACTGCTGCGGAGACTCGCCGCAGGAAATCGAAGAACTCCGGTTGGGAGTCTGAGTCAATCGTCAGAAGCTGGCACGACACCGTGCGAGAGGCCAAAATCGGCTTCAGAAGAAACAGGACCAGTATCAAGCCTGCCAGCAACGGGCCAAGATACAGAATCAAAAACAGCCGGAGGGGATTCTTAGGCAGGTGAATCGCACCCCAGACCGCGTAGGATGCCTCACCGTACATCACGAGGCAAATGAGAGCAAGGTAGATCAGCGGGAGCGACGCAATCAGGGCTGCGACTGCAGTGATGCGCAAGCGGTACGCGACACTCGGCCGAATAGGCTGAACTCGCCCCAGGAAGGACTCCGCGATGAGAGACAGTGGAACGGTCAATTGACCCCGGTCACCACGGGGGATAGCCATCTGGCCGGGTGAAGTCTCATTGTACGAAGAATCGCTCGACTTTGTTTCGC
>CAZDIZ010000158.1:0-13788 GCA_964505625.1 uncultured Solibacteraceae bacterium
ACATACAATGGCTCGACCCCGCGAAGCTCTACACGCACGACGCCGATTGGGTCAGTTACAAAGAGTGGTGGTACCGCAAGCGCTTCCGCGCTCCGCAGGAGATGTCCGGCCGCCGCGTGCGCCTGGAGTTCGATGCCACCGACTATTACGCCGACGCCTTTCTCAACGGAAAGCCGCTCGGACGCCACGAAGGCTACATCGATCCGTACGACTACGACGTGACCAGTCAAATCAAGTTCGACGCCGAAAACGAACTGCTGGTGCGCGTCTGGACTCCGGTCACTTACTATTGGCGTCACCGCCCGTACTACGTCAAAGGTTCCTACGGCAACGTGGATCAGAAGCCGGACGACATCACCGCGCTCGGCATCACGCGCAGCGTGCGTCTGGTGGCGTGCACCGCGGCGCGCATTGGCGAAGTTGCCGTGAATACGCGTTTGGCTGACAAGGGCGCGGACGTCGAAGTGGACGTCGCCTCGGATGCGCCCGGCGACGGTGCCCAGTGGGAACTGACGTTGCGTCCGCGCAACTTTACTTCGAACGAAAGCTATCGCATACGCGCGGCGGCGCGCCCGGGCCGGTCGCGCCTCGTGTTCAGTCTGGCGAACCCGCAACTGTGGTGGACCTGGGATCACGGCAAGCCGAATCTCTACACGCTCGACGTGCGTCTGCTCGATTCCGCCGGCACGAGCGTGGACGCCAAAAGCATGGCCGTCGGCATCCGCGAAATCGAGTGCATCGGCTGGAACTTCTACCTGAACCGCAAGCGGTTCTTCGTGCGCGGCACCAACTACTACTACAACTTGTTTCTGTCCGAGATGGATCGCGCGGCCAACGAGCGCGATTTCAAGCTCATGCTCGGCATGAACGTGAACACCATCCGCATACACTGCCACTTCACCAACCGCGAGTTCTACGATTTGGCCGACGAGCACGGCGTGCTGATCTGGCAGGACTACCTGGAAGCCTGGTATCCGCACGACCGCGAGTTTTCGCTGCGCGCCGCCGAGCTGTACGATCCGCACATACGCTACGTGCGCAACCACCCATCGGTGGCCGCCTGGTCCACCAGCGATGAAGAGGATCTGGAGAACTACCGCGACCTGACCAAGCATCTGGCGCCGCGGCTGTTCTTCAACGATCCGCAGCACCGTCTGGCGGTGCGCTCCACGGGCCGCTACGGCGACGCGCACGTCTACTACGGCTGGTACAGCGGCAACATCTGGCAGTACGGCCAACTGGAGGAGAAGTTCGTCACCGAGCTGGGCGCGACGGCGCTGCCCAACTACGAATCGCTCATCAAGATCCTGCCCAACGCCTGGCCCATCAAAGACCACGCCGAGGAATGGACATTCCACAAACTGCAAATTCCGGAGGCCATGCGGGCCTGGGGCGACCCGGCCGGGATGACCATGGAGCAGTACATTCCGCGCACGCAGGCTTACGTCTCACGGCTGTTTCAACTCGCCATCGAGCGCATGCGGCGGCGCAAGTACGACGCTGGTGGCATCTTCCACTTTCACGCCATCGACCTGTGGCCGTCGGTCACCATGGCCTGCATCGACTTCTACCGTGTCCCGCACAAGGTCTACTACACCGTGCAGCGCAGCTTTCAGCCCGTGCTTGCCAGCCTGGAATACGACCGCGACCGTTGGCAGCCGGGCGAGGAGGTGCGCGTAGGCGTGTGGGCGATAAACGACCGTTGGACGGAACTGCCCGGCGCGACCGTGCGTTGGCGCGTCGTGGACAATTCGGGAAAGAACCTCGCGGGCGGGGAATACAAGAGCAGTCTGGCCGCGGACTCCTCCGCGAAACTGGGCTTTGCTCAGTGGAAGGCAACCAACACTGGTGACTACCGGTTGGTTGCCGAAGTCATTGATTCAGCCGGTCAACGGGTCTCCGAGAACGTGTTTGAGTTCTCGGTGGTGACCAAGCCGGACTTACTCACGCGCTGAAGGAGCTGCCGCAGCCGCAGGTGGTCTTCACATTCGGGTTGTTGAACTTAAAGCCGGAGCCTTCCAGCGTCTCGACGTAGTCCACTTCGGCGCCGTCCAGATAGAGCATGCTGGCCTGGTCGATGTAGACGTTCAGACCGTCGAAGTTGTAGGTCTTGTCGAGCATCCCGGGATTGGATTCGAAAGCCATGGAATAGTTGAAACCCGAGCAGCCGCCACCGACCACGGCGATGCGCAGCCCACTGGGTTTGGGGTCCTGCATGTCGAGGATTTCCCGGACCTTCTCAACGGCCTTCTGGGTCAACTGAATCATATCTTTACGCTCCTGTACGGATTGCTCTTTCTACTCTCAATGTAGCACGCCGGTTTGGACCGCCGCCCTTGTTTTGATGACCGAGGCCGGGTACCGGATGCGGTATTCAGCCGTGATGAGCGACAATCAAGGGGAGAGGACCGCAAGTCCTTGTTTTACTGAAACCGCTGACGGCCGCCAAACGTCGCACAAGTCAGGTATGAGCGGCATTAGCGGCGTACTCCCGTTCCCAGCGGTCGGATCGGCCGGGCGGGCCAAGACACGAACCGTGGATCATCGGACGAGCGAAGAAGCGGCCTTGGTTCGCCGCGTACAAGCCGGCGACGAGTTGGCGTTCCGAGAGATCGTCGAACGCTACCAGTCGAAGGTGTTCTCGATCATCCACGGAGTGCTCCGGAACCGCAACGACGCCGAAGATATCGCTCAACAGGTATTTGCGAAGGTTTACTTCTCCATCTCCAGCTTTGACTTCCGCAGTTCTCTGCTGACCTGGCTCTATAAGATCACGGTGAACGAGTGCTACGACTATCTGCGCAAGAAGCGGGTGCGGAAGCTGGTGTACGAAAGCGATTTCAGCGAAGAAGACGTGCAGCGGATGTCGAATTCCGAGGCCGCCAGCGATCAGCACGAAGGGATCGATGAAGACCTGGCGCGGCGCGACTACGCCATGAAGTTGTTGTCGCGGGTGTCCGAGGAAGAGCGTACGCTGATGATGTTGAAGGAAGTGGAAGGTCACTCGGTGGAAGAACTCGCCGGGATGACCGGTATGAACGAAAACACGATCAAGGTGAAACTGTTTCGCGCGCGCCAGAAGTTAATGAAGGCCGCCGGGCGGCTATCGCGCGCAACGGGGGCGGCCATTGCCTAGTCGTCACGCTTCCGGATCGTATACAATGTATCTCCAGGCAAGTGGGCACAAGATCCACGAAGCCGCTGGAGAGCAGTCGAGGTCCTACTGAGGGAAGAAGTCATGCACTCGCTCGTCAAGGAACGCCTTGAAGAGTTGCTCGCGGCCGAAGGCTTCACCGTATCGGACGCTGGCGTTGCCGCGCATCTTTCCGGATGCGAAGCGTGCCGGCGCGAACTGGAGGCCATGAAGGGGCAAGCGGCAACAATCAGGTCGTTACGTCCCGTCAACGACGCCGAACCGTTTCCCGGTTTCTATGCCCGCCTGATGGATCGCATCGAATCCGAGCGGCGGCCCAGCTTTTGGGGTGATTTTCTCGAACCCGGTTTCGCGCGCCGCATCGTTTACGCCAGTCTGGTCTTCCTGGTCTTGTTCGGCGGATACTTGGTTTCGACCGAGCGCGGCGTGCCGGTGATGGCCTCGGCTCCGGAAGCCATCATGGCGGACAGTGTTCACCCTGCTTCGGAAATCGGAATCGACCAGCAGCAGGACCGCGACAAGATACTGGTCACGCTGACCACGTATCAGGAGTAGTTGGAAGACAGAATGACCGCTCCCGCGAAACCGGTTTGGAGAAACCCGCAACTCCTGCTTGTCCTGGCAATGATCTTCTTGTGCGGCGCCATCGCCGGCGCGGTTGCCATGGGCTCGGCGTTTCACCACTGGCCCAGTCCGTCACGGCCCGCGCCAAGCTGGCGCGAAGGGGGCAAGGAGATTTCCGTACTGCGGTTCAAGAAGGAATTGAACCTGACGCCGGCCCAGACCGAAGAGTTGGAACTGGTTCTGGACGACTTCATGAAGTACTACCAGATGCTGCAATCCCAGATGGACGAAGTGCGCGCCACAGGCAAGACGCGCATTCAGCGTGTCCTCGACGAAGAGCAGAAGCGCAAGTTCGACAAAATGCTCAACGAGATGCAGCAGTTCAAGCAGTTGCGCTAACGGCCCATTCCCGCCGCGTCGGCGCGCGTGAAGCGCCTCCCCTCAAACAGCGCGACGGTCTCGTTCGATAACAGCACCCACAGTCCGTACACGCCCACCGCCGTTCCAAACGGGAAGTTCAAAATGTTCAGCGCGGAAAGAATGATGCCGAGCAGGCGCGCCCACGGGCGCAGCTTCAGCAACCCCGCGCCGGCAACGATGCCGGGGATTGAGAGGACCAGCAGGAGGATGCAGATCAGCGCACCGATCCCGCCCAGGATGGGCACGGCGATCAGGCGGCCTTCATCGTGAGCCGCCATGCCAACCACGCCGGCGATTCCGCCGAAAATGGCAAACACCACAATGCCTGCCAAAATGCCGAGAGCACTCAATACGATGTTCAGAACGCCGAGAACCTTGACATGAGTCAACATGACGCCACCCGCCTTCTATTTCAGATGACGTTAGCACGACGGCGTTAGTTCGACGATTCTTCGGTCCGGTTTAGCGGGTGCGGCGCAAGAAAACCAAGCCAACCAAGCCGGCGCCGACGAGTACCGTGGAGACCGGTTCCGGAATCGGATCGTCGTGGATCAAATCGCTCTCGGCGATGGCGGTGATCTGGACGGAGTTCAACTGGTCCAGATCCGCGCCGTCCGGATAGATGTCGCCGATTGTTGTCGGTACCGTGCGGTCCGTCCCGGCGGCCATCAGGTTGAGCGCTTTGTCCGCTCCGGTGTAGTGGTCCAGGCCAAGTGAGTGCCCGATCTCGTGCGCAATCGTGTCCAAACGTGTGTAGGTGAAAACCGCGTTAGAGATGGCAATGGCGTTTCCGGGCATGACCGAAACGCCGAACGTCGTACCGCCCCCACCAGGATAGAGAACATCGACGAACCACATGTTGATGACGGTCGCGTCGGCATTCTGCCCGTGCCCCGCGCCCCCTAAAAGTGCAAAGAACTCAGCATCGTCGGCAATGCTCAGGTAGTCGGTTTCGCTGTAAGTGTTCCAGGAATAAAAGCTGAGGTCCAGGCCGGCTTGCGCCCAGATCTTGTCGCCCTCGGCCTCGAACAACGTCTGAGCCGAATTGGCGCATCCGGTGCTGTCATCGGCGCATACCTGAATAGGTTGAATATAGATAACGCCCGCGCTCGCGCACGGTACCAACAGAACACACAAAGCGGTCAAGCACAAAAACTTGTGCACTACCGTTCCCGTTGGATGACACCAGCTCATGATCCCCTCCTTCGCTCCAGGCCGTCCTTCCATCATATGGCCTCGGTCCTAGAACTTCAATCAGGTGTAGTCATAAACTTCACCTCCGCCTTTGCGGGGAGCTACAGTGTCCGGGTGACCTTCGAAAGCGAACGCGGGTGATCCGGGTCCAGACCCTTGTCGGCCGCCAGCGACGCGGCAAACAACTGCGCGGGGATGATGTACGGGATCGGCGTGTAGAGTTCCTCGGGAACGGCGCTGGCCCGGCCCAATCGCAGTGGCAGAACAATCGAGCGGCGCGCCAGTTTGATCGCCTCCTGGTTGCTGCGGTCGGTGATCAGCAGCGTATCCGCCTTCAGGTGATCCAGGCGCGTCAGCATCTCCTGCATTGCTGGCCAGGTCACGCCGCTGGGCGCAAACAGGAAGACCGGGAACGACGACTCGATCATGGCGATGGGGCCGTGCAGAAAGTCGGAGATGGAGAAACGCTCGGCAACAACGTAGCAGGTCTCCATTAACTTGAGAGCGAATTCAAATGCGTTCGAGTAGTTCAGGCCGCGTCCCACCGCGGCGGCATGCGTCATGAAGCGGTACCGTTCGGCGCATGCGGCGATTTGTTTTTCCAGCCCAAGAGCCGCCTGTGTCCATTCCGGCAGACGGCGCAGATCGTCCATCCGCATGCGCGCGCCGAGCGCCAGCGCCAGCAAGTAGAAGCACAGCACCTGGCCGGAGTAGGTCTTGGTGGCGGCGACGCTCTTCTCGCGTCCCGCGCGCACCAGGAATGTGTACTCAGCCGTCCGCGCCATGGTGCTGGCCGGTTCGTTGGTCACCCCGACGGTGATCGCGCCATACTTGCGGGCGTGTTCAAGAACATAGTCGATGTCGGTGGACTCGCCGGATTGCGACACGGCGACCACCAGCGCGTCCTTCAAATCGAGCCCGGCGCGATAGAGCGTGAATACCGAGGGCGCGGCGAGTGAAACCGGAATCCCCGTGGTGATCTCGAGCAAGTAGCGGCCGAACTGCGACGCATTATCGGACGTGCCCCGGGCGGCAAGAACAATGAACCGGGGCCGCGACTTCTCAAAACGGCGGCGTAAAGTCTCCGCCAACTTCAAACCTTCTTTTAGCGTACGTTCCAACGCCTCCGGCTGCTGCCGGATTTCTTCGTGCATTTGCGACATCATTTCCAGGATAGCGCTTGGCGAGGATGTGGGCGGCGGGGTGAGTGGCGTCGAGCGATCGACGAACGGACCTGCTCGGCATCGATCTTCTCCGCTTCGATTTCGCCGCACTTTAAAATGTCCAAGGCGTCCGCTGCCGCGAATTCCTAGGCGCTACCGTGACTGTAAATGCACGCCGTCGCTGAATGCTTGGCTGCTGTCGCGATCGCCGTCATGCTTTCTGGTGTGATGCTTGGGCAAACGGCCGAACCAGAATCAGGATCAGTCTGCGTTGCACCTGTGCCTGAGAAACCGGATAAACGGAGCGCGCCCGGCCTTTTTTGTGAATCTGAGAAGTTGTCGTTCAAGATCGACACGCAACCAGCGGCGTCGTTTCCTTTCATTTCCGAACAGCGCGGAACGTATCGAATCGGAAAGCGCCTGAGAGTTGACGGTCTGGATACGGCCGCCCGTCACAGAGTTGTGGTCTATTGCAATGGCAAGCCACAGCAATCCTTCACATTTCGCTTCTCAGAGTTCAAGACGAGGCAGCTTTGCCTATTCCTCAACAGCCTCTACAAGACGGCGCAGTTGTGGGATGCAAAGCAGTGTCCTTGGTGCAAGTGCAACTAGCAGTCTATTACCTGTGTGTCCGGACCGGACAATTTGAGGAATGGTGGACGAGATGGGATTCGAACCCACGACCCCGGCGTTGCGAACGCCGTGCTCTCCCAGCTGAGCTACTCGCCCACGTTTTCAACTCCAATATAACACGTCCAACTAACGCGGTAAAATGAACCAGATGCAGGAATTCACCATCGAGCAACAATTGGCCAAGATGCGCCAGGATTGGGATGCGCGCGCACGCGAGAATGCCCGCCACTACGTCGAAAGCTCGCGCACTGAGTGGACTGACGAGGAGTTTTTTCAGTCCGGCGAAAGCACCGTGGCCGGTGAGATCCTGACGGACATGATCAACATCTGCCAGGGGCTGCTACCCGAGCAGATGAAGGTTCTCGAAATCGGTTGCGGCGCGGGTCGCGTCACTCGCGCGCTGGCGCGCGTGTTTGGCGAGGTCCACGCGGTCGACGTCAGCGCCGAGATGATCGCTCAGGCGCGGCGCAATCTAGCCGCTTGTCCCAATGTCCACCTGTATCACAACAACGGCATGGACTTGAGCCCGCTGCCCAACGTCCAATTCGACTTCGCCTTTTCGAGCATCGTTTTCCAGCACATTCCCAGCTACGAGGTCATCGAAAGCTACGTGCGCGAGGTGCACCGCCTGTTGCGCCCCGGCGCGTTGTTCAAGTTCCAGGTGCAGGGTGGCCTATCGGAAGAAACCCAGCCCGACGACACGTGGATCGGCGTCTCCTATACCGATGAACAGGCTGTGGCTTTGGCCGAGCGATGCGGATTCGAGCCGCGCTACAGGGTAGGGGCGGGAGATCAGTACTTCTGGCTGTGGTTCTTCAAGCGGGGGTAACCGTCGCCGTCCGCGACGGTTCTCAACTTCGCCAACTGGCAGGCGCGCCCGAGCTTACGGCATCAAACCGGTGATGCTGACGATCTTCGAGAAGATCCCACTAACCGTCGGCATCAATTGGGGAGGGAGAAAACCAGCCACCACGACGGCCACAGTTCCGGCCATCAAGGCGTACTCAATCATATCCTGACCTTGGCAGCTCCGAACGAGCCGGACCGCCAAGAACACCAATGCCCTCACTGACCGGATCATAGGCCAGCGCCTCCTTAGCGAATTACCACTCTTTCATCCTGACCGATGCCCCGGACCCCGGCAAGTCGTCTATCCACGTAAGGAGGCGCAGCGAAACAACGTAGTACCACTTACTGGCTTGGTCCCACGCGCGCCGGGTAGCGCGTCACCGTGTAGCCTCGAAGTGTCACGCTTTCCGTGGTTTGGCTCGCCATGCGACCCAGAAAGCTCACCGTCAGATCCACATCGGTCGCATCCGATGCGTTGCCGGCGCCCACCAGAAATCCCAGCGCCGCGCCCCAGCTCTGCATCGACCACACGGCGCCCGTGGAGTGGATCGCCGCCTCGGCCTTCGCCGTGGTAACCCGTTCGGAGGCCGACGCGGCGCGAGACGTCAGCGTCGTGGTGCCCCACTTCACTTCGAAACTAAACCCGACGCCCGTGCCGGTGTGCCCGTAATCGGCTCGAATCTCGATCCGGTCGCCGCTCTGCAATGTGCCGGCCGGAATCGTGCATGCGCCCAGAGCCGTGCTGACGGCGCCGCTGGTCGTGGCGCCCTGGCTACTGCACAGGATTTGCGACGGCGGCGCCAGGCTGGTCAGGTATTCGAGCGAAGCCGCTCCGCCCACGCGGTACGATGCTACCAGCGTGTCGCCGCTCTGCGGAGTGTTCGCGGAAACGAAGGTGACGGCGCTGCCGCTGATGGTGTAGTCCAGGTTCTGTTTCTGCAGAACGCCGTTCCGGTACAGTGAGAGGCTGCTGGCCGGGTCCGGAGCATAGGTCAGCGTGAAGGCGGTGTTGGTACCGTTAACCGATCCGGACGGAATCTCCCCATCGATGAACGCCGGCGCGGTGCTGCATGGCGCCGATGTGCCGTCCACATGAACGCAATTGCCCGTGCTGCCGGCTACCGACTCCAGTTCGCCTTGCGCGTTGATCAGCACCGCGCGCGAACTGGTGAACGTAGGCGACTTCACCGGCCGCGACGCCAGTTCCGCCATCAGGCCGATGACGTCGCTCATTTGTACTTCCGCGTTAACCTCGCCCGGCGCGGTTTCGCCTTCGCTGGTTTCAACCACGCGCACATCGCGCAGCCGCAAAACCGCCGAGGCGGGCGGCACGTGCCAGATCTCCTCGAACTGCACTTTCCCGTCGCTGTTGTACTTCACGCTGTAGTACGCCGAACTCGCCGCGTTGGTTGTCGGAACCAGTTGAACTTTCAGGTTCCCATTGACGATCTGAACCGTCAGGCTCTGCGTCATGATCGACGACGCGTCGGCCGCTTCAAAGCTCTTCCATTCAATGAACGCGGTCCCGTTGAAGCGCGAGCCGTCCGCTTTGTACAGAACGTCCTGAATCGTCGTCAGCGGTGGCGTCCCACGGAGACACCCGCAAAGCATGATCGTCAAAGCAGCGAACCGGGCTATCCGCCGCGGTTGAGATCCATTCATAACCAGCCTCCAAAAGTAATGCCCGGCGGCAGTCGCATCTTCCACCTCGCCCAAGCGGACTCTTTCACGGCGTCCTCCTCCGTGGTCCTGCTCGGGCGGCCTTACGATGCGACGTGCCGGCCGGGCCGGCGCGCATGGCGCACTGCTAGCTACAGTCTATGCAGCGGGCTTTGAATTGGCTGGTCGAACGGTCTCCGGCGCGCGTACTAACGCACGAAAACACAATCACTTGACTCGGGACAAAAATCTTACCGTGGCGTGTGAACGCTTTCGGCCACCGGTGGCGCTACTTCAATTCGCCTTGGACGATTCGTTCGGCGTTCAGATACGGCCGCAGCGCTTCCGGAACAACCACGCTGCCGTCGGCCTGCTGGTAGTTCTCCACCACCGCGACCCAGGTGCGGCCCACCGCCAGGCCGCTGCCGTTCAAGGTGTGCAGGAACTCGGCTTTCTTGCCGGCCTTCATGCGTATGTTGGCGCGCCGCGCCTGAAACGCTTCGAAGTTCGAGCAGGAGCTGATTTCCTTGTAGGCATTCTGCCCAGGCAGCCACACTTCGATGTCGTAGGTCTTGGCCGAGGAAAAGCCCATGTCGCCGGTACACAACGCCACGGTGCGATACGGAATGCCGAGTTTCTGTAAGATGCTCTCGGCGTCCGCCGTCAGCATCTCCAGTTCCTTGTAGCTCTCTTCCGGCGCCACGAACTTCACCAGCTCCACTTTCTGGAACTGATGCTGGCGGATGATGCCGCGCACGTCGCGTCCGTACGAACCCGCCTCACTACGGAAACACGGCGTGTAAGCGCACAACCGTATCGGCAGGCGGCTCGCGTCGAGCGTCTCGCTGCGGTACAGATTCGTCACCGGCACTTCGGCCGTGGGCGCCAGCCAGAAATCGTAGTTCTCGCACTTGAACAGGTCTTCCTTGAACTTGGGGAGCTGCCCGGTGCCGAACAGACTCTCGGAGTTCACCATGAACGGCGGCAGAACTTCCGTGTAGCCGTGCTCCCGCGTGTGCGTGTCGAGCATGAAGTTGATCAGCGCGCGCTCGAGCTTGGCGCCCAATCCCATGTAGACGGCGAACCGCGCGCCGGTGATTTTGGCCGCGCGATCGAAGTCCAGAATGCCCAGCGCCGGCCCTATGTCCCAATGCGCTTGCGGCGCGAAACCAAATTCGGTGGGCTGGCCCCAACGCCGCACCTCAACGTTATCGGCGTCGCTCTTTCCCACCGGCACCGATTCGTGCGCGACGTTCGGAATGCCCGCCAGGTGCAGACGAAACTCCTCGTCGAGCGCCTTCACCTGTTCCTCAAGCGAAGCAATCCGGTCGCCGATCTCGCGCACCTTTTGCTGCTGGGCGCTGGTGTCGATGCCCTGCTTGCGCAGCTTGCTGATTTCCATGCTCTCGCTGTTGCGCTGCGCCCGCAGTTGCTCGGATTCGGTGACGGCCGCGCGCCGGCGGCTATCGAGCGAGCGGAAGTCTTCCACATCCAGCGTGAAGCCGCGTGTGGCCAATCGCGCCGCGAACTCGTCCAGGTTGTTACGAAACGTCGACAAATCGTGCATGGCTAAAAGGAGGGGTACAGTAGTCAGGATAGCTCGCTTCCCGGCATTCGCGCACTGGGATACACTTTAATCGGGAGTGTCGAGCATGGTTGCCGGCAGCACCACGGAGGTACTCACGGGGTTGGAAGCCCGCGCCCGTGAGCTATCGCGAGAAGATTTAGTTCGGGCGTTTCGCATTATGTACACCTCGCGGCGCCTGGACGACCGCGAGATCCTGCTCAAGCGCCAGAATCGTATCTTCTTCCAGATTTCCGGCGCCGGGCACGAAGCCGTGCAGGTGGCCGCCGGTTACGCCTTACGATCCGGCAAAGACTGGTTCTACCCTTACTATCGCGATCGCGCGCTTTGCCTCACGCTCGGCGTCACGGCCGAGGAAATGCTGCTTGCGGCCGTCGGAGCCGCTGCCGACCCGTCTTCGGGTGGGCGGCAGATGCCCTCGCATTGGGGACATCACAAGTACAACATCGTCTCGTCGTCTTCGCCTACCGGCACGCAGTTTCTGCAAGCCGCCGGCTGCGCGCAAGCCTGCCGCCATCTTGACCCGGACTCCAATGAAATCACGCTGGTGACCACCGGCGACGGCGCCACCAGCGAAGGTGAATTCTGGGAAGCGCTGAACGCGGCCTGCCTGGAACGTCTGCGCATGATCTTTCTGGTCCAGGACAACGGCTACGCGATTTCAGTGCCCATTGAATGCCAGACCGCCGGCGGCAGCGTTTCGCGCTTGATCTCCGGCTTCCCTGGCCTGCTCATCCGCGAAGTGGACGGCACCGATTTCCAGGCCTCCTACCGTGCGATGGCGGAAGCCGCCGATTACGTGCGCTCGGGCCAAGGCCCCGCCCTGGTGCATGCACACGTCATCCGCCCTTATTCGCATTCGCTGTCCGATGACGAACGTCTCTACAAGACCGAAGCTGAGCGCGCCGCCGAAGCCGAACGCGATCCCGTGGCGCGTTTCCCTGAGGAGCTCATTCAGCAAGGGATGCTGGATCGCGCGGCGTTGCAGTTGTTGACTTACGAAATCGACCAGCAGATACAGGCCATCAGCGACAAAGTGCTCGACGCGCCCCCGCCGCCGCGGGGCTCCGCGCTACGGCATCTGTACTCGGACAAGTTCGATCCAACCTCGGACGCGTTTCACGCGCTGCCCGATTTCAACGGGGACCCGCGCACCATGGTCGATGAGATCAATCTCACGCTGGCTGAAGAGATGCGCCGCAACCCCAACGTTGTTGTGTTCGGTGAAGACGTGGCCGATTGCGGCCGCGAACAGAACCTCGGCCAGGTGAAGGGGAAAGGTGGAGTCTTCAAAGCCACGCACGGCCTACAGCGTGAATTCGGCAGCCGGCGCTGTTTCGACGCGCCCATCGCCGAAGCCGCCATTGTGGGCCGCGCCATCGGCATGGCCACGCGCGGTTTGAAGCCTGTCGCTGAAATTCAGTTCTTCGACTACATCTGGCCCGCCATGATGCAGCTTCGCGACGAATTAGCCACCCTGCGCTGGCGCTCGAATAACGCCTTCGCGGCGCCCGTGGTGGTCCGCGTGGCCATTGGAGGATACCTCACCGGAGGCGCCATCTATCACAGCCAGTGCGGCGAGGTCGCCTTCACGCATGTTCCCGGTCTGCGCGTTGTGTTTCCCTCGAACGCCGTGGACGCCTGCGGCCTGCTGCGCACCGCGCTGCGCGCCGACGATCCCGTGCTGTTCCTCGAACACAAGAAGCTTTACCGCGAACCCTACAACCGCTTTCCGCATCCCGGCCCCGAGTACACCATCCCGTTCGGCCGCGCCAAAATCGTCAAGGGCGGCAACCGTCTGACCATCGTCACCTACGGCGCGCTGGTACAGAAATCGCTGCAAGCCGCCTATCAGGTCGAGCAGCGCAATCCGGATTGGACAGTCGAAGTGATAGACCTGCGCACGCTGTCGCCTTACGACTGGAGTACTATCCGTGCTTCCGTCGAAAAGACCAGCCGTGTACTGATCGCGCACGAAGACTGTCTGAGCTGGGGTTACGGCGCCGAAATCGCCGCGCGCATATCGAGCGAACTGTTCGATCGCCTGGACGCTCCCATCGGCCGCGTGGCGGCGCTCGACACCTGGGTTGGCTACAACCCACAGTTAGAAGACGAGATCCTGCCGCAAGTGGCCGACCTGGTGCGCGAATCTGTACGATTACTTACCTATTAGTGCGACCGTGTGAATACAAATTCACGCAACGGTAACGAGATTTTATCTTAAGACCCAGTCCGCCGATCCGATATGGCCTAATGAATAGCCATTAGTAACGGCCATTCGAAACGGACCGGACTCAGCTCTCCGCCGTTTTCTTTGGCGGATTTAGCGGATTGCCGAAAACCAGGGACAGACCACTCTGCCCCCCCGACAGGAATTGCCGCAAGCGTGGAGTTTCTTGCGTGGGGCAGAGCAGTCTCTCTTGAAAATACCTGCAAGTTGTTGATTCCGTAGCAGGGCTGGAAAGGCGTTTTCATGCTCGCGCGTGTCGCCTCGGGGCGACATCGCTCATAACTGTCCCTGGTTTTCGGCAACCCGTAGCCTCACCTAAGAGCCTGCCAGGCCCCGA